>CAZYDC010000068.1:0-13996 GCA_964646065.1 uncultured Planctomycetaceae bacterium
CATCAAGGGCGGATACGTGGACCTGCTCTTCGCGGGCAACGCGCTGGCCGTGCATGACATCGAGTGCGCCCTGTTCGGCACGTCCCTGGGCGTGGACCTCAGCAGCGGCAACCTGGCCGAGTCCGGGCACGACAACCACATGCGGGCCATCAACGTGATCCGCGCGCACGGTTCGATCGCGGGCGCGGTCAAGGCGGGCGTGCTCCGGCGGGGCATCCTCTACCAGTGCGTCAAGCGCGGAGTGGATTTCGTGCTGGCCGGTTCGGTTCGCGACGACGGCCCGCTGCCGGACGTGATCACCGACACGGTGCAGGCCCAGTACGCCATGCGCAGCAAGCTGGGCGGAGTCAGCATCGCGCTGATGATGGGAACGATGCTGCACTCCATCGCCACGGGCAACATGCTGCCCGCCACCGTCAAGACCATCTGCGTGGACATCAACCCCTCGGTGGTCACCAAGCTCAGCGACCGAGGCACGTTCCAGGCCATCGGCCTGGTGACGGACATAGAACCGTTCCTTCGCGAATTGGCCGAATACCTGCGCGAGATGGAAAAGGAAGAAGTTCGTAGTACGTAGTTCGTAGTTCGTAGTCGGAAACGGCGAAGAGATCGGCCTCTTGCTTTTTACTACGAACTACGTACTCCGAACTCCGAACTTCTTACTACGTACTACGAACTACGAACTGTTTTGCCGATAGACTTCATACTATGAGACATTTACTAATGTGCCCTCCCGACTTCTACGGGATCGAATACGAGATCAACCCGTGGATGAGCCGCAGCCACGACAGCATTCCTGAACTGGCGCGCGAGCAGTGGCAAGGCCTGCGCACCAAGCTGGAGTCGCTGGGCGCGAAGGTTGAACTGGTCGCGCCGCAAAAGGGATTGCCGGACATGGTGTTCACCGCCAACGCGGCCTTGATCGTCGGGCGGCGGGCGTTCCTGTGCAACTTCCGGCACGAGCAGCGGCGAGGCGAGGCGGAGTATTTCGACGAATGGCTGCAAGGCCGGGGCTTCCAGGTCGAGCGGCTGCCCGCGAAGAAATTCTTTGAAGGCGAGGGCGACGCGCTTTTCTGCGGCGACACGCTGTTCGCCGGCTATCGGATCCGCTCCGACGTCAGTTCGCACGAGTACCTGGCCCGCAAGCTCGACTGCCTGGCCATCTCGCTGGACCTGGTCAACGAGCGGTTCTACCACGTGGACACGTGCTTCTGCCCGCTGCCCGACGGCAGGGCGATTTATTTCCCCGGCGCGTTCGACGAGTACGGCCGCAGCGCCATCCAGCAGCACGTGAAAGCCTGGATCGAAGTCGAGCCCGACGAGGCCGGCCACTTCGCCTGCAACGCCGTCGTCCTGGGTCAGGATATCGTCCTGCCCGAAGGCTGCCCCAAACTGTACCAGGCCCTGCAAGCCTGGGGCTACCGCACGCACCCCCTGCCGATGACCGAATTCCTAAAAGCCGGCGGCGCGTGCAAGTGCCTCGTGCTGTACCTCGATTAAATGTTCGTAGTCCTGCCGTGAGGCGGTTCCGAAAGAACGTTCTTACGAACGCACTACAAGCAGAAATGTGAAGATGACGCCCCAAGACGATCAAAATAACGCCCCCCCGCCCCACCAGCGGCGCAAGCGGTATTCCGGCACGCATCCTCGGAAGTTCGACCAGAAGTACAAGGAGCATGACCCCAATGCGTATCCCGAGTTGCACGAGAAGTTGCTCTCGCGCGGGCGCACGCCGGCGGGGACGCATGTTCCGGTGCTCATCAACGAGGTGATGAACTGGCTGAGGCCGACGCCGGGCGAGATCGTCGCCGACTGTACGGTGGGTTACGGCGGGCACGCGCTGGAATTCCTTCGCCGCATATCGCCGGGCGGCAGGCTGATCGGTTTCGACGTGGACGGCCCGCAGCTTGAGCGAACGCGCGGCCGGCTGACGGCGGCGGGGTTTGAGAACTTCGATTTGCATCGAATGAATTATGCGGGGATCGGCAACGTGCTCAGTGATGCCGCATTCGGAAATCGGGAATCGGCTTTCGGGATTCGGGAAGAAACCGCAAAGCCCCCTGTCGCCGATTCTTCCCCGAATCCCGAATCCCGAACCCCGATTCCCGGTTACGACGTCATCTTCGCCGACCTGGGCATTTCCAGTATGCAGGTGGACGACCCGAAACGCGGGATCAGTTACAAGAACGAAGGCCCGCTGGACATGCGGATGGACGACCGCATCGCCCGCACGGGCGCGGACCTGCTGGCCACGCTGAGCGAGCGGGAACTTTCGGAGGCCCTTCGCGACCTGGCCGACGAGCCCGACCACGCGAAACTCGCCCAGTGGATCGTCCAGCAGCGGCAGGTCCAGCCCATCGAGACGACCAGCCAGCTCGTTCGCCTGGTGCTCAACGCCAAGGGGTTTTCGCCGCGCGACCGCCGCAAACCGCCGTGGGAAAAACCCGGCGGTCTGCACCCCGCCGCCCGCACGTTCCAGGCCCTGCGAATCCTGGTCAACGACGAACTGGGCAGCCTGGCCGCCCTTCTGCGGACCGCGCCGTACATCCTGCGGCCTGGCGGGCGGATCGGAATCATCAGCTTCCACAGCGGCGAGGACCGACTGGTCAAGCAGTCCTTCCGCGACCTGGTCCGCCAGGAGGTGTACGCCTCGATTTCCGAAGACGTGATCCGCCCCAGTTCGCGTGAAATCAACGCCAACCCGCGATGCAGCTCGGCCAAATTCCGCTGGGCGCGGAAAAAAGCGGACTGACTCGAATTAGCGCCGGATGAACCCTGAATTGCATCCGATCGCAATAGGCGACTGGACCAAGTCATTCACTTGAGTTTCCCGCTAATTCGTGTCTGTCCCCTTTTTTTCGCGGATCGCCCCGGCAGCCTGACTTCCCGCGTGACCAGGTTCCTAGCCTTGCGCACGGCCTCGACGCCATCCTGAAGAGCATCCCGTAATCCACCAAAGAACTCTTTCTTCCCAGCCATAATCGCGCCGCCAATGAGAATTCGGGCTAACCCAATTTATTGAGATCAACGCTCAACCCAGCAGCCTTCAGTTCCCTTGCTAGCTCTAACTTCCAAGCCCCGTTGGGATCGGCAGGCTTATAGATAACTCCGTTTATGTCCGATGGGAACTCCACGCCCTTCTTCAATATCGCGCAGACATTCTTCCGACCAAGCTTCCCGTAGAAAAACCCGAGTTCAAAAATAACATTCTGCCGAGCCCGAGGCGTCAGTTCTTGCGACCCCGCAATACCACCCTCATCGTCCGGGGTGATCAGGACAACTGCGTATGCAACATCAGAGTGATCCTCAAATTTCTGAATGACAGTGCGCCCTCTGTCTGCCTGCTCATGAAGCACGATCGGATTCAGATCCAGCTTCTCCAAGAGGAGGCACACCTGGCCGCGC
Source organism: uncultured Planctomycetaceae bacterium (assembly GCA_964646065.1). Lineage (GTDB taxonomy): Bacteria > Planctomycetota > Phycisphaerae > SM23-33 > SM23-33 > CAZYDC01. Next base: position 3,406 of record CAZYDC010000068.1, read on the forward strand.
AGTGCCTCGTCATGTCCATGAACGACGAACACATCACTCCCGGTCAGGTTCGAGTTGATCTCCGAGTTCTCCTTCGTACCACCCTGACCTTCGGAGAATAGAAGTTCGTTAGTATAGTCCTTCGCCTCCTCGGAATAGCAGGGTCCTGGATAGGTTGCGAAGGAAATGACGTTGGATCCCTGGTTAGCCTGTCGAAGTTTATCGTAGAACCATTCCATATTGAATTTGTCGCCGTGTGGGGTGTGGACAACCTGTATCTCATCGATTTCCCCTGCCGAAACAACCTGACCCGCAACGGAGAATTTTCGATTGGCCTTGAACGGTGCGATGACCTTTGCCTGTAATTCTGAGAACGTGAGATCGCTCACCCTCACATCTTGCTTCTGTTGGACCTTCCTAACTCGGCAATGCCAATACTTTTCTGGGTACTCGGTCATTGATTCCGCCTTTCTATCCGTCTGAACGTCCAAGAGATTTTCTTTTCGTTCCCATTCTTTGATTTTTTCCCATCCTTTGGGCAGGACGATTATACCAATATCGAAGGAATCGTGCTTCGTGTGCGTAAGGTAACCGTAAGCCTGCAATCCATCCACGAATGCTGACAAACGATCTTGCGGTGTGAACAGTGCGTACGATAGAACACCTCCTTCCCATTGGATCGTATCGAACGGGTGATCGACGATTCGGGAAAGATTCAGCATGGAACGCTCGATAATGTCAGCGCCTTTTGGAAAGAGGTTCAGCATTTCCCCCAACTGAAATATGCGACAATCTGGAAACGCCACGTTGGGGGAATATGGAATCATCCCATCGTCAGTTAACACGAAAGCGACCTTGTCTGAACCCTTTTGGCTTACGTGCCACTCAAAGGCGACGCAAGCTAATCTAAAGATATCATTCTCTCCACTGTTCACCATTCTGTTACACAACAGGCTGGAAATGTAAAAATCGCCACACCGCGGACAAGAATAGGCCCAAACGTGGACTTTGTCACAGTGTAGTGGTAAACCTCTTGGATGATTACACAAGGGACATTTTTGAGGTCTTTCAATCATCAATTCACCTATTGATCTTCGATCACAGATTACATCACCAGGGTAATCTGCAGAACTCCACCCAAAAGGCAGATCGCCCCTTTTTTTGCCCGACACAGTGCCTTTTCGAGCGGGGACAGGACTGATCCCGCCGTTTATTCATGGTCATGCCCTCAATTCTACCGCTGTAATGGACGGACGCCATAGGAATATCCTCCCTTGCGTTTTGTCCTCGTTTGCTGTAAACCACCGCCATGACAACCAGCACAAAAATACCGGTGATATTGGACACGGACATTGGTTCGGACATCGACGACGCCTGGGCGCTGGCGATGCTGCTTCGCTGCCCGGAGTTGGACCTGAAGTTGGTGACCTCGGCCGCGGGCGACACCACGGCCCGCGCTCGCCTCATCGCCAAGATGCTCACCGTCGGCGGGCGCGACGACGTGCCTGTGGGCGTCGGCACACCGACGGCAGCGCACGAAATGCCCTACGCGGACTGGGCCAAGGATTTCGACCTGGCCGCCTACCGCGGCGGCGTGCATAAGGACGGCGTACAGGCCTTGATCGACGCGATCATGAAATCCCCGCGGCCGGTCACGCTGATCTGCATCGGCCCGTTGACGAACATCGCCGAGGCGCTCCGCCGCGAGCCTCGGATCGCGGAGAACTCGCGATTCGTCGGCATGACCGGCAGCGTGTTTCGCGGGTACAACGGCGCCGCGGAGATCTCCAAGGAGTGGAACGTCGTGGTCGACATTCCGGCCTGCCAGACCGCCTTCGCGGCGCCGTGGGACATCACCATCACGCCGGTGGACACCTGCGGCATTGTTCGCCTGACGGGCGAAAAGTACGCCGCCTGCCGCCGCAGCCCCGACGTGCTGACCCGCGCGGTCATCGAGCAATACGACATGTGGCGTCGCGGCCGGAACGACGAGGGCGCCTCGTCGGTCCTCTTCGACACGGTCGCGGTTTACCTGGCCTTCAGCGAAGATCTGTTGTCGATGAAGACCGTCGGCGTGCGCGTGACCGACGACGGTTTCACGCCGCCCGACCCGTCGGCCCGGCCGGTCCACGTGGCGGCCGATTGGAAAGACCTGCCCGCGTTTGAGGATTTCCTGGTCAAGCGGTTGACCGGCAAACCAAGCCTGTAACGCGGTGTCTATAATGTAATGGAGACGTGGGAGAAGAAAAGTTTCCAGGATATGCAATAGTCAACGTGGCCCTGCGTTAGACCATTATCAGGGCGTATGCGAGCGCGGCGGTACAGCGGACGGTTGTCGTCTCGCTGGCTGTGCGAGCAGGACTTGAATTTTGAGGAGATAGCATGAAGTTGGCGAATGTTCTGGCAGCGGTGGCAGTATTGGGCGTGGCGTGTTACGTATTGGCCGAAGACACTCCGACCACCAAACCCCATCATGACCATATCGGCGGCAAGATCGTGAAGATCGACGGCACCAATATCGTCATCAAGACGTGGGCTCACGGCGATCAGGAAGCCAAGGAAGTCACCGTCGCGACCGACGACAAGACGGTCTTCACGTTGGACGGCAAGGACGCCAAGCTGGCCGACATGAAGGCGGACCTGTTCGTCCGAGTCACGCCCAAGGAAGGCACGGCCACCAAGGTTGTGGCCTCCACCAAGGCGCCCGAGCACCGCAAGCCCGCGGGCAATTGAAGGCGCAGCGACAGCAAATAGTATTCACCAAGACGTGTGAAGAATCGTCTTTGGAACCGCAAGGGGACAGCCCGGTATTCCGGCTGTCCCCTTTTTCATGGATTCTCCGATAAATGTCATTGCGAATCGGCCGCCGCAGCCGTTATGATCCGCCCCTATTCGCATCGCGCATTTGCGGGAACACGGCGACCCGGGCGGGCGGTTGGCGTCTTGCCGGCCGTGGCAACGCAATCTTTGGCAAGGAGAACACATGAAATTCGCGACGATTCTGGCGGCGGCGGCTGTGCTGGCAATGGCCTCGTGCATGATGGCCGACGAGCCTACCAGCAAACCAACTACCAAACCGTATGACCGCTTTCGGGCAAAGGTCGTCAAGGTCGACGGAACCAACCTGCTTGTCACTGTCCACCACAGGGGTGAGGACGCCAAGGAAGTCACCGTCAAAACCGACGACAAGACCGTCGTCGTAATCGATCAGGAAGAGGCCAAGTTGGCCGACCTCAAAGAGGGAATGAACGTCCTGGTCACGCCCAAAGAAGGCACGGCCACAAGGATCGCCGCCTGGACAAAGTCAGCCACGAGCAAGCCGGCCGCAACACCCAGCAAGTAGGTTCGTGGGTGGCATGGCGGCGTTGCTTGCCGCCATGGGATGTCCATAAAACGAAGACATGGCGACAAACAACGCCGCCATGCCGCCCTTTAATTGAGGCGCCGCGCGGCGACCCTCATAGTCGTCACATCTACCTGTTTTCACCGCATTTTCCCTAGATTATCTTCTTGGAAAAATCGCGTGGTTTTGCACTTCGCGCCGTGGCAATCGGTGGTAGCATAATAATTGAGAAATGAAACCTGATTGCCTTAGGAGGTAATCCCATGTTCTACAGTGCGAGTTTTCGACGGAAGCTGAAACTGGTCCTCTTCATTGTCCTGAGCTTCGCCGCGATGTGCTAGACGATTTCTCCTTGCCCTGGTTCCCACAAAGGCGTGAGGACGGCCAGCCATGGGAAGGCCCTGATCTCCTTCGGGGCCTTTTCTATTTGCAAAAACCGGTTTGCACCGCGCGGAATCGAATCGTATCTATGAATTAAGAAGCCCCGCTATTGAAGCCATCGCCCTAAATGGACGACAAGATTGCTGGTCATCCGGGATAGGTATTGTGGCCGTTGGATAAACGGCCTTACCGATCAACTGATGACCTTTTTTTTCGGCATTCGGGTTTCGGCATTCGGGTTTCGGGGAAGAGGGTGGCGGCAACGTCCGATATGATCGTAAGAATCAGAGCCCGGGCCGTTTCTTCGCCGTTCCCGAATCCCGAAAACCGATTCCCGTTTTTCTTACCGCCCCAACCGCTTCACGAATTCCTTTTCGTCGATCACTTCCACGCCCAGCGCATTGGCCTTGTCGAGCTTGCTGCCTGCTTCCGAGCCCGCGACGAGGAAGCTGGTGCTCTTGGACACGCTGGACGTGGCCCGCCCGCCCGCGTCGGCGATGGCGCGTTCGGCCTCGCTCCGCGAGAACCCCTCCAGCGTGCCCGTCACCACCACGGTCTTGCCCGCGAGCGAAAGCCCGCCTTCTTTTCGCGGCGGCGCGGCGGAAGTCATCTTCAGGCCGACATCCTTGAGCCTCTGGATCGTTTCCCGCCCGCCCTCGCTGCGGAAGAAATCGTACACGCTCTGCGCGATCACCGGGCCGATCTCGTTCACGTCGGACAGTTCCTCCAGCTTCGCCGCGGCGATGGCGTCCATTCCGCCGAACCGTCCGCACAGCACGCTCGACGCCCGCCCGCCCACGTGGCGAACGCCCAGCCCCGCCAACAGCCTGGCGCACCCGCGATCCTTGCTCGCGGCAATCGCATCCAGCAAGTTCGTCGCCGATTTGGTGCCCATCCGCTCCAGGTCGCTCAGCGTCAGCAGGTCCAGCTTGTAAAGGTCCGCGAAATGCCGCACCATCCCCTTGTTCACCAACTGGTCGATCACGGCAGGCCCGAGGTTCTCGATATCCATCTGGTCGCGCCCCGCGTAGAACTCCAGCCGCTGGCGAATCTGGGCCGGGCACTCCGGGTTGATACACCGCAGGTACACGCCGCCCTCGTCGCGCTCGGTAGTTCCCTGGCACGCCGGGCAGTGCTGGGGCGGGTTGATCGGCTTGGCATCGTCCGGCCGCTTGTCGAAAATCACTTGCACCACCTGCGGGATGATCTCGCCGGCCTTCTCCACCAGCACCGTGTCGCCCACGCGAACGTCCAGCTTGGCGACCTGGTCGTAATTGTGCATGGAGGCCTGCTCGACGTTGGTGCCGCTGATATGCACCGTGTCGAACTGCGCCACCGGCGTGATCGTGCCCAGCCGCCCGACGCTGTGCAGCACGCTCCGCAGCACGGTGGCGGCCTGCTCGGCCTCGTACTTGTACGCGATGCACCAGCGCGGAAACTTGCTGGTCTGACCGAGTTCCTCGCGCAGGGCCAACTCGTCGATCTTGACCACCATGCCGTCGGTCTCATACTCGGCATCCGTCCGCAGGGTCAGCCACTCCTTGATGACGCCCAGCACCTGCTCGATGCTCTCGCACACCTTCGCATACTGAGTAATCGGCAGCCCCCACTTCTTGAACCGCTCGTTGAGTTCGCTGGCGCGTTGTGGCGTAGCATGGGCATCTTGCCCATGAGTATCACGGGCATCCTGCCCGTGTCTTTGCTGTTGCCGTTGATGTTGCTGTGGGTCATGTTGTTCCAAAGAAGAAACAGAAACAACACCGGACATGGGCTGGAAGCCCATGCTACGTTCACTGATCTCCCCGAACCCATGCACCAGAAACGCCAGGCCGCGCTCGGCGACCAGTTTCGGATCAAGCTGCTTGATCGTCCCGGCCGCGCCGTTTCGCGGATTGGCGAACGTCTCCAGGCCTTTCTCGCGGCGCTTGGCGTTGTACGCGGCGAACGCCTTTCGCGGCCAGTAAATTTCCCCGCGAATCTCGACGACATCCGGCACATCTTTTCCCGCCAGCCGCAGCGGAATCGAACGAATCGTCTTGGCGTTATTGGTAATGTCGTCGCCCTGCTGGCCGTCGCCCCGCGTCGCCGCCAGCGCCAGCACCCCATGCTCGTACCGCAGCGAGCAGGCCAGGCCGTCGATCTTCGGGTCCACCAGGTAATGATATTTCGCGCCGCCCAGCGACTTGCGCACCCGCTCGTCAAACGCGCGAACTTCCTGCTCGTTGTATGTATTGTCGATGCTCAGCATCGGCTGGCGATGCTGGACCGTCGCGAACCCCTCAATGGGTTCGCCGCCGACCCGCTGGCTCGGCGAGTCGGGCGTCACCAGGTCCGGCTGCTTTGCCTCCAACTCGCGAAGCTCGGCCATGAGCTTGTCATACTCGCGGTCGGAAATCTCCGGCTTGGCCTCGACATAATACAGCGCGTCGTGGCGGCGTATCGTCTCTCGCAGTTCTTCGATTCGTTTGGCGTCGGTTGGCAAAGTCGTCTCCACGGATCAGTAACCCTATTCAAAAATCTCAACCGCTAATCAATTATTCTGTCGGCGTGCATCATCGGAATCCAGCAATTCTTTTGCGGGAATGACTTTCCCATCTTTCACCACGAACTTGATTGGCGGGCTGGCCAACCTGCCCTGCCAAGGCTTCACCGCATCCCATTCTTCTGACTTCCTGTTTATTATAATTATCCCGCGGTCCTTGTCATTGGCGAGAACGGCCGTGAGCGTGTATTCACCCTCGGGAAGGCCGGCGGGTAAACTGTAGTACCAATAGTTCTCCATCTGATGCATGTAAACAACAGCGTGGGAATCCAGAGCCTTGCAAAATATCGTTTTTTCGGGTTCTCTGGTATGCCCCCTGTCAATTCGATACTCCTTTCCTTTGCTGTCCTTGACGACGATATCCACAAGTCCTTTGTAATCGGAATCCGGGAGGTAGACCGGTTCCGTCGTGACATTCCTGGCCGCGAACATGATCGGGCGAGGACCATCCCGGCCTATCGGGTCCGCCGACAGGAATGCCCACACCGCGACGCCCTGCACCGGGGCAGACCAGGTACGCCGTTCCAGAAGTCGAAGCATCCGTTTGATTTCGTCGATATCCGGTTTCTCCGCCGGGCCGAATTTATGCACGGCAACCCCGCCCCGCAAACCCCAGATACCGCTGTCGCCCATGTGGTCCACGCGACGAACCGTTGCCACGACCGAGGGCGGATCGGGATTGGCGCTCAGGACCACTTTCATCTTGATCTCTTTTCCGAGATTCCCCTTCAGCACTTCCGAGACTGCAACCGTGGCCGATCCGCCAGTTTCCCACCGCCGGTCTCCAGGCACAGGCGCCGTGGCGACGATCTTACCGACAAAGACCGCCTCATCCAGGTCAAGCAGGCCCTCCGTCGGCAACGACAGCGGGCCAGCCGTCAGCGACGGCGAATTCAGCAAAACCGCCAGGAGGAAAATCGCGACGCACCCAAGATGGACCCGAACCATGTCGATCTCCTTAATGGATTCTACGCAATCCGCACCACGCGCCCGTCAATTCGCGTCCGGCCTTCGGCGATGAGTTGGATCGCCTCGGGCAAGGCGAGCGTTTCCTGCTCGAACACTCGGGCGGCGAGCGTCTCGGGCGTGTCGCTTTCCAGCACCGGCACGCACTTTTGCAGGATGATCGGGCCGGCGTCGTATTCGTTGGTTACGTAATGCACGGTGCATCCGCTGACCTTGCAGCCGCGCGCGAGCACGGCCTCGTGAACGTGGTGGCCGAACATTCTGTGCCCGCCGAAGGCCGGCAGCAGCGCCGGGTGAATGTTGACGACCTTGCCTTCGTACTTGGGCGGGATCGGCCAGAGCGACAGGAACCCGGCCATGACGACCAGGTCCACGCAGGCGGCGTCCAGCAGGCCGGTGATGCGGCCGGAGTACGCCTGGGGGCTGGGCGTCTGCTTGTATTCCACCAACTGCACGTCGAGGCCTTCCTGCCTGGCCAGTTCCACGCCGGCACATTCGCGCGAGGCGATCACCACCCCGATCTCGGCGGACAGCTTTCCCTGGCCGATGAGCCTGTGCAAATTCATCAGCGTCCGCCCCCCGCCGGAGATCAGCACGCCAAGACGAAGAGGTGTTGTCAGGCCGTTTTTGGACATACCTTTAGTGCCGGCAAGTGTTCCTCGGATGATAGTTCCACAGAGGAAAAAAGACTGCCGGTCTCCTTAATTATTCTCTTGCGAGCGTATTCGATATACTCGCTTTCGATCTCAACACCCAAGCTGTTTCGGCAGGCCCTTATGGCGGCCAACATTGTGGTTCCCGTTCCAAGAAATGGGTCCAAGACAGTGTCGCCGACGAAGGAGAACATTCTGACGAGCCTTGATGCCAGCTCCACCGGAAACGGCGCAGGATGCTCTCTTGTTGAAGCCCCCGTGATGTTCCAAAACTGCCGAAACCAAATATCAAAGTCCTCTTTGCTGATCCTGCTCAACTCACGCTGTGCCTCTGTGGGCTGACGGTATCCCCCCGGTTTACGTTGCATCAGGATGAACTCGATGTCATTCTTGATAATCGCATTGGGCTCATACGGTTTGCCCAGAAATTTCGTGCCGTTGCTAACCTCATAATTAGCATTTGAAATCTTGTGCCAGATGATCGGATTGAGATTATCGAACCCGATTTTCCGGCAAAGCACGCAAATGTCCGCGTGCAGCGGAACAACTACATGCCGGCCGAATTCCCGGCGCGACAAACAGACATCCCCAACAACACAAACCAGTCGCCCCCCAGGCACAAGCACCCGGTAACATTCTTTCCAGACAGCATCCAACGATTCAAGAAACTTGTCGTAGTTTTCAATATGACCCAACTGCGACGGATTCTGCCGATATTCCTTAAGAGTCCAATATGGCGGGGAAGTGAGCACCAAGTGGATCGATTGGTCCTCTAAAAATGACAAATCCCTCGCATCGCCATGGACAATCCGGTGTTTGGTCCTGGAATCGGATCCTGTCATTTTCCTCTCCGTACAGCCGAAAATGCGGACACGTGCGCCACGAGCGAAGCAGCCCAGGAACCAAATCCGAGATCGCCTGCCGGCTCTTTATACACACCTGACACCCCAGCCATAGATTCAGACATGATGAAGGCGGCAGCGTCGTACAGCCGCTCCCTTATGAGTTTCCGACAAAGCAACTCGTACCGCGCGGCGTACGAGGCATCCTTAAATTCCTTGAACACGTTGAAATGCGGCTCATCGACTTTCACTGGCCTATTCGATTCCGGGCAGTCTTCCAGCAGGAATAAATACCCAAGCCAAGGCCGTGGCGACTGGGCAAACGCGCCTTCACGATACGCGGTCCACAAGTCGGTCGCGCTTCCGATAGCCTCTTCCGCCCGGTTGTTGAAGTTGTTCCCAAAGGAAGGGCCGACCTGTGATTTCATCTCCATAACGGCCAGAAGTTGGCCGTCAACGACCACCAGAACATCCCATTTCTTCGTCGGTCGAAAATACCCCGGAAGTTCGAGTGTCTTTGAGCAGAAGACGCAGCAATCCGCAACGCCAGCATTCCGTATCAATTTTTCGGCCATTTCGCAGAAACCGTTCATCTGGGCCCCGCCGGTCACAGCACTTCGAAGTCCCTGATCTTTCGGCCCACCACGTCCTTGCTTCTTTGCCTGAGCATTTCGCGTAGTCCAGAACTGGCGGACTGCGATCTTTACTCTCGCCTCGATATCGTGAAGCCCTTCTTGCATGGTGGCAGAATACTCAAAGAATCAGAGAGGGTCAATGTTTCTCCGATATCTCCTTCCACAGGCCCCTTGCGTTGCTAGAATTATCGTGATTCCTATGGGAAACAGTCACCAGCATGACATTATCAGTCCTGACGGCATCCGGCACTTGCGGTTTCCACTGCCGCGGGTCGCGGACGCGCAATCCATCGACGCGGCGGTGCGGCATGCATTGGGCGCGTTTGACAGCCCGCGCGGGCTGACCGTGCTGGTGAACGATCCGCAGCGTCACACGGGGACCGGGGCGGTGCTGGCTGAGATCGCCCGGCACGTCGATCCGGCCGGGATTCGCGTGCTGGTCGCGTGCGGCTCGCACACGTTCGGCCGCGAGGCGCGGGCCGCGTTCGAGGCGGCCTTGGGCGAGTCGCTGGGCGGCGCGCGGGGCGAGGCCGTCGCATGGCACGACTGCCGCAGCACCCAACTCGCCTGCCTGGGCGACGCCTGGATGTGTCACCGGTGGCTGCTGGAAAGCCGCCCGCTCTTGGCCGTGGGCAGCGTGGAACCGCACTACTTCGCCGGATTCACCGGCGCGCACAAGACCGCGACCATCGGCGTGGCGGCGTATCGGGACATCGAATCCAACCACGCCCAGGCCCTGGGCGACGAATGCCGCCCCTGCCGCCTGGCCGGAAACCCCGTGTACGAGGGCGTCGCCAACATGCTCTGGACGCTCATGGCTCGCCGTCCGCTGGCCGCCGTGAACCTGGTGCAGGCCGGTGCGCGGGTCCTCGCCGCGTATGGCGGAGAACCCTTCGCCACGCTGACCGCCGCGGCCGCGGTGGCCGAGCAGGCCTTCGCCCGCCGGGCCGAAGAACCCGCCGACGCGCTGGTCGCCGAGGTCTCCGGGCCGCTGGGGCGAAGTTTCTACCAGGCCGACAAGGGCATCAAGAACAGCGAGCACGCCGTGCGCGACGGCGGGTGCATCGTGCTGTCGGCCCCGTGCGACGACGGCATCGGGCAGGCAGATTTCGTGGACCTGCTGACGCAGGCGGCGACGCACCGCCAGGCGGCCGACATCGTGGCCGCGCGCGGCTACCGCCTGGGCGATCACAAGGCCGTCGGGTTGCGTCGCCTGACCGACCCCGCCGCGCGAGGCGTGAAGAGATCGG
>CAZYDC010000069.1:0-13855 GCA_964646065.1 uncultured Planctomycetaceae bacterium
GCCGCCGGTTTTTCCGGCACATCCAATCCGGCCAGCCGGCGGATCGTGGCCACGTCCGCGCGGGTGGGAGGATAGATGAAATAGTCGTCCAGTCCCTTGCCCACCAGCGTGCGGACCTCGGGCTCGGCCGCCACCGACGACAAGGCCAGCAGTTTGGCCTGCGGTCCCAGCCGCCGCATCGCGCGGCAGAGACTGGCCAACTCCGGCCGCGGCGCGGTCAGGACGACCGCCCGGCATTTGTCGCGGCCGAGGGTCTCCATCGCCTGGTAGGGATCTTGGATGATTCGCGGCGAGCCCAGTCGAGCGGAAAGCTCCAGCCCCGTGGGCGGATCGGCCAGCAGCAGGATGTGCCCGTTGCCGCTCATTGGCCCTCCTCGCCCAGCAAGGCCGACAACTCCTCGGGCGTCAGCAACGAACCGGGATTCACCGCCCGGGCCGCCGGCGGACGCGCGGGAATCGCGCCCTCACCCTCGCCGTCGCCCGATTCCAAGGTCGAGTCGAGCGAAGGCGCCTGGGCCAATGTCTCATCCTCTGTCAGTGTCTCATCCTCGGCCGCGCGCGGCTGCTTGGCCGGAACCAGCCGGGCCGCCACAGGGCTTGTTGCCGGGCTTGCCGCGGGGCCTTTCATTGCGCGGCGGCCATCCCTGGCTGCCGCGTCCGGAGGCTTGGGCGGGACAGCCCCATCGGCTTCGACGGTTTCTTCGGGTTCGAAAATTTCTTCCGCCCGGAGCGATTCCTCCGATCGCATCGGTTCGTCGATCGGTGCGATTTCTTCCGGCAGAGATTCCTCCGCATGTTCGGACTGGCCCTGGCCGTCAACGAACTGGACCAGCGCCTCCGCCAGGGACGCCCGCGAAACCAGCCGCAGTCCGGCCAACTGCTCGGCGTCCAGACCCGCCACAGCCGTGCCGAACGCCAGCATTTCTGCGCGCAGATTCCGCGCGACCTGGAGCAGCCCCAGATGTCGCGGCCAGAGCAGGCCCAGGTCTATCACCAGGGCCAGCCTGCCCGCGTGCGACTCCCGCGCAGCAAGCAACTCCGCCGCCGCCTCGTACGCGCCGCTCACGCAAACCGTCTCGGCGCCCGCGACGTGATCGACGGCCTCGCGCGCAAGGATCACCACGCGAGGCTCGGGCAAAAATGTACCGTCCGTTATCAACACAGTCTCCAGGCAGTACCATCATAATCTAAGAGGCGGGTTTTGAGAAGACCAGAATCAATATCAAGGGTGGCATGGCGACGTTGTTTGTCGCCATGTGGTGCCCGCCAGACGCAGACATGGCGACAAACAACGTCGCCATGCCACCCTTACTATTGTTATACTCTCTTCCATGATGGACGAAAGCCAAAGCACCGAGCGCAGCCGAAACATCTGGGCGCCGTGGCGCATGGAGTACATCGACAGCCTCAACGACGGCGGGCCCGACGATGGCTGCTTCCTCTGCCGATACGCCGGGCAGCCCGATCTGGATGCCCCGAACCTGGTCCTGTGGCGAGGAACGCGGACCCTGACGCTGCTCAACCGCTTTCCCTACACCGGCGGGCACAGCATGGTCGCGCCGATGGCCCACGTGGCCGACCTGACCGCCCTGGACGACGCGACGATGCTGGAAATGATGCACAGCCTCCGCGACATGCAGCAGGTGCTCTCGGCGGCGCTGCACTGCGAGGGGTTCAACATCGGCATCAACATCGGCCGCTGCGCGGGCGCGGGCCTGCCCGGCCACCTGCACCTGCACATCGTGCCCCGATGGTCCGGCGACACGAATTTCATGCCCGTCTTCGGCGGCGCGCGGGTCATCCCGGTCACGCTGGAATCGATGTACGAGACGCTCAAGAAAACGGCGGAGCAACTGAAGCTGCCCAAGACAGTATAGAGAGTCCCAAAGCATAATCGATCTCGAAAGGATGAGTGAGTCATGGTCACTGGGATTGAAAGAACGGACGAAATGGTCGTTGAACTTAATTGCGGAACCTTCAGATTTTCACGGGAGCAGTTCGCGCGATACCTCAAAGAGTGGTTGAAAGCCGATTCTGAAAACTTTCCTTTGCCGCAGGACTTTGGTACAGCGTTACCAAACGTTCTCGCCTTCAGTCTGGTGCAAGATGACGATTGGGAGCGGGAGAACGTCCAAGACCTGATTGAAACCCTCCGGTAACTTTGCCGGATGAAGGCTTATTCCCCTATGCCGGGGAGTTGAACTGGCCTTTAGCGACGAAACCAACTCAAAAGAAAACTTATTGTATTTCCATCTCTGAATCGCAGTCTGCACAGATTGGCACCCCTGCCTCGGCCAACTCTTCGTAGGTCAATTCGATCCTACGGTTGCATTTATTGCACAACCAGGAACGGGAGTAAGCACCATTGGCGGCCCTCTTTATTTCCGGCCAATTTCCATTATCAAGTACACTTTGGGAGGGGGACCATTTTGTAATGAAGCAGCGTCGCCCGTCCGGGTCTCTTACCAAACCGGGGCTTTTTGAATCTGATCCTTCCACGTCGTAATCATATAGAGTCACTTCGACTCCCAGAGGCTTGAAAAGCAATTCGCCTACTCCGCTGTTGATTGTCAATATTACCTGGATGTCTTGCTGCTTTCGTGCCGTCCCGTTCGAGCTTTTCACTGGGTTAAACTCCTCAATCGTTCGTGCCAATCGAGTACATTCTCGTATTCCATGAACGTGCATATATCAGCCAACCCACTTGCCTGGAAGGTGGGCCGTTTCAACTGGCGCACGAAAAGGGAACGCCGCGAATCATTCGCGACGATGTGGAATCGAGGCTTGAGTTCCGGAGCCACGATGTGAACGTCATTGAACCTCAATAGGCCGGAATAAACCGTTGTTGTGTGTTCGACCTCGAACAAAGCAGCCAATTCACCAGCCCCTCTTTTCATCCACACGACGTCTACCTCGGACAAAATAGGCTCAATCGCCTTGAAGCGTTCAGGCAGTCGGTCATGTATTGGAAATTGGCCTGCGATATTCCAGTCCAGCCCGCAGCGATCCGCCTGTGGACACCAAACGTCGTTCCCCTTTCTGAAACCTATGGCGCCAAGAAGAGTCTGAATCTGGGGGTGCGTAAATTTGTCCGCCCTCGACTTGGTCTTTGGACCTACAAAGGTGTTCAGTTCGTTCCATCCGAAGTACCCCTCGACATTGAACCGCCCTGCGCCGGCGATGTACATTTCAGTTGATTCAGGATCGGGATAGATTTGAACTTTGTACTGACCATCTTGGGCTGGCTTTGCCGACGCAAAAACGTCCTCGAAAGCCGCAAAAGGAATGATCAAAGGAATTTGCTGACCATCCCAAATGAAACAAAGAAGGGCCTTATGACCCTCGAGCCATTTGAGGTCGTTTTCCCGCAGACCAAAAAATGTCCGCCCATCGGAATGTACCTTCGAGTAACGAAGGTAAACCCGCCCAAGACTTTCGGGAATCTCGAAGAGCGACTGTGAGCCCTTTTCTCTTTTTAGTGAAGGGAAACGCGCTCCCAGCTCATTGAGGAAAAAGGTTTTTATCTCAGTAGCCATCTGTAGAAACTACTTTACCACGGGGAAAGGAAAAGAGCAAGAAACTCAGCGGACAATGACCTCTTTGTCCGGTTCTTTCATCCGATCAACTCTTTGGGTACAATCCTCCTGCAATGTCCATACGCGAACAATTCGAGGAGCACCGGCGGCAGTGGCTTGCACCGTACGCCATCCATGAGTCCGATTCCGGCGGGCGGACGGTGGCGGAGGCGGAGCATCCGTATCGCACGTGTTTCGAGCGCGACCGCGACCGGATTATGCACTGCTCAGCCTTCCGGCGACTGAGCGAGAAGACGCAAGTGTTTTCGCCGGACAAGGGCGATTACAGCCGCACGCGATTGACGCACACGGTGGAGGTGGCGCAGATCTCGCGCACGCTGGCCCAGGCGCTGCGGTTAAACGAGAACGTCGCCGAAGCGGTGGCGCTGGCGCACGACCTGGGGCATCCGCCGTTCGGGCACAGCGGCGAGGCGGCGCTGAACGAGCTGATGGCCGGTCACGGCCACTTCGAGCACAACCGCCAAAGCCTGCGGGTGGTGGATTACCTGGAGCATCCGTACCCGAATTTTCGCGGCCTGAACCTCTGCCGCGTGGTCCGCGAGTGCCTGGCCAAGCACACCAGCCGCTACGACACGCCGGTCTGCGAGGAGTTCGACGCGAAGCTGCTGGCCCCGCTCGAAGGCCAACTGGTGGACCTGTGCGACGAGATCGCCTACACCTCTGCCGACCTGGAAGACGCGCTGGCCGTCGGCTGGTTGACGCTGGATCAGTTGGACGGCCTCGCGCTGTGGCGGCAGGCGTGGGCGGTGGCGCAGGCCGAGTCGCCCGACGCGCGGGACATCCACAAGCGAATCCGCGCCTGCAAGGCCGTGCTGGCCGCGATGGCCGACGACCTGCTGACCACCACGCTGACCAATATCGCCCAAATGAACATCGACTCCCCCCAGGCCGCGCGAGAAGCGCCGCGAAAGGCCGTCGCCCTGTCGCCCGCCGTCGCGCCCGCGGTGCGCGAAATGCAGGATTTCCTGCTAGCCAACGTCTACCTCAGCGGCCCCAACGCCGACAAGGATCGCCGCTGCCGGCGGATCGTCACGGGGCTTTTCGAGGCTTACCTCAAGGACCCGACGCGGTTGCCCCAGCGGTATCGCGCCCGCATCGACGCCGACGGCCTCTACCGCACGATCTGCGACTTCATCGCCGGAATGACCGACCGTTACTGCCTAGCCGAACATGAAAAGCTGACTTTACCATAGTCATACTATAATAAAATAGACTTTACTTTAGTAATCGCCCCATGCGATGATATTGCTGTATGGTTAACCGCATACATTGGCAAGTCGTGATCGAAAAGGCGTGGAAGTCACGGCCGATCATCTGGCTGGCGGGCGTTCGACGCGCGGGCAAGACCTGCTTGGCTCAATCCTTGAGCGACGTGGAGTACTTCGACTGCGAATTGCCTCGCGTCCGCCAAGCCATGCAGGATCCGCAGGACTTCTGGGACTCCCTTCGCGGCCGGCGGGTCGCCCTGGATGAAGTCCATCGCCTGGACAATCCCTCCGAACTGCTGAAGATCGCCGCGGACCATTATCGCGACATCCGCGTGCTGGCGACCGGGTCGTCCACGCTGGGCGCATCGAGCAAATTCCGCGACACGCTGGCCGGACGAAAGACCGACCTTTGGCTGCCGCCCATGACCGCCGGCGACATGCGGGATTTCGCCCAAACCGACCTTAAGCGCCGCCTGTTGCGAGGCGGACTGCCTCCGTTCTTCCTGGCCGAGGACTTGCCCGAACGGGAATACCAGGAATGGATGGACGCATTCTGGGCCAAGGACATCCAGGAACTGTTTCGCCTGGAAAAGCGGAGCGCCTTTGCCAAGCTCGCCGAGTTACTGATGGTTCAGTCCGGCGGCATGTTCGAGGCCAAGAACTTCGCGCAGCCGTGCGGCATCAGCCAACCGACCGTCGCGAACTACGTAAAGATTCTGGAGGAAACCTTCGTGGTGCATGTGCTCCGCCCATTTCACGGCAGGAAGTCCAAGGAGATTGTTTCGGCCCCCAAGGTGTACGCGTTCGACACCGGCTTCGTGTGCCATGCCCGCGGATGGAACAGCCTCCGGGCAAGAGACATCGGCGAGCTATGGGAGCATTTCGTGCTCAACGAGATCCACGCCGCCACGCAAAGCCGGTCCGTTTACTATTGGCGCGACAAACAGAAGCATGAATTGGACTTCATCTGGGCACCGCGCAGACATGCGCCCCTGGCCGTCGAGTGCAAATGGGCAGCCGAGGAATTCGACCCCCGCAACCTCCGTATCTTTCGGCACGACCATCCAAAAGGCGAAAACGTCGTTGTCGCCCACGACGTGGATCGCCCTTTCAAGAGAACCTTCGACGAACTGACAGTGCATTTTGAAAATACGGACGGCTTGGTCAAGAGATTGCTGTGAGCACAACTCGCAGGTGTGTTCTTCCCTCTTGGAGCCTGTCAAAACCTTCAATCCGATGGTTTCATAGCAGAATTTGGCAGGAGTACGGGCGGAACCGAAAAGGGCTTATTCCCGCTAACTTGTTAAAAACGCGGTGGTTACTCTTTCCGGCATGGCCATTGCAGTACGTTGGCGTAGTGTTTCTGCGCTCAAAGCGGATGTATCGTCGCCCGGATGTCCGGACGAATCGAGTGCAACGCCCTGAAAAATGAATACTTAACTTAAGGAGAAGCATACGATGGCAGCGAAGCGATTGATTTTTGAAGCGGATGCCCGCGCGGCCTTGCTGGCCGGCGTGGAGAAACTGGCCCGAGCGGTCAAGTCCACCCTGGGACCCCGCGGCAGGAACGCCATTCTGGACAAAGGTTGGGGCGCTCCCACCGTCACCAAGGACGGCGTGACGGTGGCTGAGGAAGTCACCCTGTCCGACAAGACCGAGAACATGGGCGCGCTGCTGGTGAAGGAAGCGGCCTCCAAGACCTCCGACATCGCGGGCGACGGGACCACCACCGCCACCGTGCTGGCCGAGGCCATCTTCAAGGAAGGCTACCGCAACCTGACCGCAGGCGCCGACGCGATGGCGCTGGCTCGCGGCATTCGCCGGGCCGTCGAGGCGATCATGGAGGACCTCAAGAAGCAGGCCGTCCCCGTCAAAGGCGACGCGGAAATCCGCAACGTGGCTGCCGTGTCGGCCAACAACGACGCCGAAGTCGGCAAGATGCTCGCCGAGGCCATGAGCAAAGTCGGCCGCGACGGCGTCATCACCGTCGAGGAAGGCAAGACCGTCGAGACCACCGTGGACGTGGTCGAGGGCATGCAGTTCGACCGCGGGTTCCTCAGCCCCCACTTCGTGACCAACCCCGAGTCCATGGAAGTCCATCAGGAAAAGCCGCTCATCCTGCTGCACGAAGACAAGATTTCCAACGTCACCAAGCTGGTGCCGCTGCTGGAGAAGGCCGCCAAGGCCAAGCGCCCGCTGCTAATTATCGCCGAGGACATCGAGGGCGAGGCCCTGGCGACCCTGGTGGTCAACAAGTTGCGGGGCATCCTGAACGTTGCCGCCGTCAAGGCGCCCGGGTACGGCGACCGCCGCAAGGCCATGATGGAAGACATCGCCATTCTCACCGGCGGAAAGGTCTTCACCAAGGATCTGGGCGTCGACCTGGAGAAGATCGCACTGTCCGATCTGGGCACGGCCAAGAAGGTCAGCATCGATAACGATAATACCACCATCATCGAAGGCGCCGGAAAGACCTCCGACATTCAAGGCCGCATCGCCCAGATTCGCCGGGAAATCGAGACGACCACCAGCGATTACGACCGCGAGAAGCTCCAGGAGCGTCTGGCCAAGCTGGCCGGAGGCGTCGCCCAGATCAACGTGGGCGCGGCCACCGAGAGCGAGATGAAGGAAAAGAAGGCCCGCATCGAAGACGCGCTGCACGCGACCCGTGCTGCCGTCGAGGAAGGCATTCTGCCCGGCGGCGGAGTGGCGCTGATTCGCGCCCGCGCGTCCGTGGACAAACTCAAGGCCACCGGCGACGAGGCCACCGGCATCGCGATCGTCCGCAAGGCCGTCACCGAACCGCTGATGATGATCGTCCGCAACGCGGGCGAGCAGCCGGCCGTCGTGCTCAAGAAAGTCGAAGCCGGCAAGGGCGGATTCGGATTCAACGCCCTGACGCTGGAATACGAAGACCTGCTGGCCGCGGGCGTGCTCGATCCGGCCAAGGTTACGCGCGCGGCCTTGCAGAACGCCGCGTCCGTCGCCACGCTGCTGCTGACCTGCGACGCCTCCGTCACCGAACTGCCCAAGGATGAAGAAGAAGCCGGCCACGCCGGTCACGGCCACGGCGGCGGGATGGGTGGCATGGGCGGCGGCATGGGCGGTATGGGCGGAATGGGTGGCATGGGCATGGGCGGTATGGGCGGCATGGGAATGTAATGTAGCATGGGCTTCCAGCCCATGTCTGCCACGCCCGTACGGGCGTGTCCGAATTGACGATTGACAATTTACGAATGACAATTGAACAGCCGCAGCCGGAATGGAGCGGGCAAAGATGGCAAAGATAAGGAACAGCAAATGTTGCTAGAGCATTTGAGAACAAAATATTTGATCGACAACGACGTAACCTATCGGGTCGATGTTTTCACATGCGAAGATGGGAAAAGTCCACTGGCAGCGCAATGCTGTTTCATAGAAGGCCCACATTTCAGCATTCAGAGTCACGTAAAGTGCAGGACAGGAGTACCCTCGAAAGAAAACCTATTGTTTGGTGCCGACGAGGGGGAGTTGGTTAAGAATTGCTTTGAAAAAGCAAAAGCAAGACACGCCAATTGGACCCAAGCGGAGAAGGTCATAGGAATCGATGCAGTTCAGGCTTAAGAGTATCGGGAAATAGAGAGGCCACGATGAAGATAAAAAGGCGCGTGAAATACAAAGGTCGGTGGTTTGACGCTTCTACAGGAGAAGTCGGAGACACCGAAAAATGGGAAGCAATGGTCGATGACCCCAATGCTCCTGAGGAGATTCAGGGATTGGCAGCGCCTGGAGAGCATGAACAGCATGCCATAGACACTTTGCAGAACGAAATAGATGCAATGCCTGACAATGAACCCGGTTAACGCCAAACCTGTGGAAAGGAATCTGGGCATGACGACACTGGAACAAGAAAAGACATATTGGGAAATCGACGGCGAAGTGGTCACCCGAATTGACGTATTCACCTGCAATCCGGGTGGAAAACCTCGCTGGGCTGCACAAGCCCACATCTTCATGGAAAAAACCAGGCATGGGCATGTACTAGCAACGGCTGGAACTGCCGTTTGTGCTGGTGGTAATCCGTGTTTGGGCCGCTTATTTTACGGAGACGATGAAGGCGAAATTATTAGCAAAGCTGTCACGAAGGCTCGCGATCTCGATTTGAAGAAAAGCGATGCGAAGTGAAAACAAATGGCAGATCTACTCATGCACTCGTCAAACAGGGCGAGCCCGAATCGCGAACGCCTGTTGGCAACTGAACAAGGTGAAGGAGAAATAGGATGCATCCTGACAATGACACATCTGAAAAGGTAGCTTTATACTCATTAAGGGCGGTCATTCGGGACCAAGATGAATTGGTCACTGAGGATTATTTGTATAACGCTTTCCCTCACGCCCAATTGAATAACGGGACGACGCCCTGGATGCTGTACAGAAGTGGTCAGCAGGTTATTGTTAATCCAATTGCGGTATTTGTGCCGAACAACGACGACCCAATGCCCATGATAATGGCCAGACTGAATCAGTTGCATCCGAACTGTATGGTTTTGAAGAGTAAAGTATTAATTCCCAAGAACATTTAACAATGAATCAAGGAGAAAACGCATGGCAGTGAAACCGTTGGATGATCGTGTTTTGGTGAAGCAGAGCGAAGCGGAAGAGCGAACGGCGGGCGGCATCGTGCTGCCGGACACGGCGAAGGAAAAACCCCAGAAGGGCGCCGTAATCGCGGTGGGCGTGGGCAAGCTGCTCGATAGCGGCGTGCGCTCGAAGATGACGCTCAAGAAGGGCGACGAGGTGTTCTACGGCAAGTACAGCGGCACGGAGATCAAGATCGACGGCGACGAGTACGTCATCCTGAAGGAATCCGACGTGCTGGCGGTCATCGAGAAATAACAACCACCACCGAGAGCACAAAGAACACCAAGAGCACCAAGAAAAAAGATAAAAGAATTCTTCTTGGTGATCTTGGTGGTCTTGGTGAACTTGGTGATTAAGGAGCGTTGAACATGGCATCATCGAAACAAATGTTATACGACGTGGACGCCCGCGCGGCGATATTCGCCGGCGTGCAGAAGCTGGCCAAGGCCGTCGCGGTCACCCTGGGCCCGACCGGGCGGAACGTGGTCCTTCAGAAGTCCTTCGGTTCGCCCAAGGTCACCAAGGACGGCGTGACGGTCTCCAAGGAGATCGAACTGCCCAACCCCTTTGAGAACATGGGCGCGAAAATGGCCAACCAGGTGGCCTCCAAGACCGCCGACGTGGCTGGCGACGGCACGACCACGGCCGTGGTGCTGGCCGAGGCCATTATGAAGGAAGGCCTCAAGAACGTCACCGCCGGCGCCGACCCGATGGCCATCAAACGCGGCATCGACATCGCCGTCGAGGCCGCCATCGAGTCCATCGCCAAGCAGGCCAAGAAGGTCAGCGGCACCGACGACCTGCGCAAGGTCGCGACCGTTTCGGCCAACTGGAACACCGACATCGGAAACCTCATCGCCGAGGCGTTCGAGAAGGTCGGCAAGGAAGGCGTCATCACCGTCGAGGAAGGTAAGAGCATCGTCAACGAGCTCAAGGTCGTCGAAGGAATGCAGTTCGACAAGGGCTACATCAGCGCCTACTTCATGACCAACCCCAACACCCTCGAAGCCGTCATCGAGGACGCCTACATCCTCATTTACGAGAAGAAAATTTCCAGCCTGCGGGACCTGGTCCCCGTGCTGGAGAAGATCGCCACCTCGTCCAAGCCGCTGCTCATCATCGCCGAAGACATCGACGGTGACGCCCTGGCCGGACTGGTGGTCAACAAGCTCCGCGGCGTGCTGAACGTCTGCGCGGTCAAGGCCCCCGCGTTCGGCGACCGCCGAAAGGCCATCCTGGGCGACATTGCCGCGCTGACCGGAGGAACGTTCATCAGCGAGGACCTCGGCCTCAAGCTCGACGCCGTCACCCTCGACCAGCTCGGCCAGGCCAAGCGGATCGTCGTGGACAAAGACACCACGACCGTCATCGAAGGCGCCGGGAACAAGAAGGAAATCGCCGGCCGGATCGAGACCATCCGCAACCAGATCGAGAAGACCACCAGCGATTACGACCGCGAGAAGCTCCAGGAGCGCCTGGCCAAGCTCTCGGGCGGAGTGGCCGTCATCAACGCCGGCGCCGCCACCGAAACCGAGATGAAGGAACGCAAGGACCTCATCGACGACGCCGTTCACGCGACCCGCGCTGCCGCCGAAGAGGGCATCGTCTCGGGCGGCGGAGTGGTGTTCCTGCACGCGATTGACGCGGTCAAGAAGGCCGCCTCCAAAGCCAAGGGCGAGGAAAAGATCGGCGTGGACATCGTCGCCCGCGCCCTGACCAGCCCGACCACCCAGATCGTCGCCAACACCGGCGAGGACGGCAGCGTGGTGGTGGCCGAGATTTTGGAAAAGGGCCAGAACATCGGCTACGACGCCTCCACCGGCGAGTTCGTGGACATGATCGCCGCCGGGATCATCGACCCGGCCAAGGTCAGCCGAACCGCCCTGCAAAACGCCGCCAGCGTGGCCAGCCTGCTGCTGACCACCGACTGCATGGTCACCGAGTACAAGGAAGACGAAGAAGAGCCGGCCATCCCGGGCGCCGTGCATTAAGAATTGCAGATTGCAGATTGCAAATTGCAAATTGAACAGCAAAAGCAACCGCAGGGGCGCCCGGGAAACCGGGCGCCCCTTTTGTATTCCGGAGTTGAGTACGAGGATATTGTTGATCTTTCGACCCGAACGGTTAGTCGACGTGAACTGCTGCATTAGGGGACAACAGGTGCCGGTTCTTCAAAAGGTCGCGAAAGAGATCAAAATCGTCAGGGCTTACATTAAGATGAACCGCATTCTCCATGAGAGTTGTTTTTAAATTACTATCGAGAAGCGTGTCTGGGTATTTGAGAAAATACCAACTCTGAAAAACGATGGCCTCATAAGTTCCTCGACCGGTCAAAGCAGAATACATCACTGCGGAATCCAAAAGCACGAACTCCGTAAGTTTTGCATTGAACCCGTACATCCGGTCAGGATCATGATCCGCATGTTTAAAGAAGTTCTCGGCCGCCTTCATCGCTTTCCGCCATTCTTTACGTCTGGACTCTTTTATCCTTTTGCCATCTCGCATAGGAGTCCCCACACCTTGCGAATTACAGAGGTCAGTCAATACCTGATTTGCTGCTGCAGCCAGAGTGTGGATAGAGACAGTGTCTCTACTTTCAAAGAACAATCGGATGGCCTCATTCATCTGTCGCTTTGCAACATCAAGTTTTGAAAGGTTTTCTTTCTGCATTACCTCACCAGCATAGATGGAGCAGAGATACTTATCTATCCTCGCACCCACAAGGTCAAGGTGCAAGGGGATTGACGCCCCCTGATGAGCAGTTTACGATTGCAGCGTGGAGTGAATGGGTAAGACTTGTACGCGTATTTTGGGTTTGGATGCCGTTTTGAAAGGGAGCAAATGATGGACAAGGAAATCATTGTTCGTCTGCATTCAAGTTTTGAGGACATGGTCCGCAAACACCCGGAGACAGGGACGGAATTCTGGTGTGCCCGCGATTTGCAATTGCTACTGGGTTACACAGAGTGGCGGAATTTCGCAAAGGTAATCGACAAGGCCATAACAGCCTGCCAAACTGCTGGTTATGATCCGAAGGATCATTTTGTTGAAATCAACAAAATGATCACCCTTGCCAAAGGTGCCCAGCGTGAAATCGAGGACATCGGTCTCACCCGCTACGCCTGCTACCTTATCGCCCAGAACGGCGACCCGGCCAAGGAGCAGATCGCGTTCGCCCAGACGTACTTTGCCGTCCAGACCCGCAAGCAAGAGGTCATCGAAAAGCGGCTGGCCGAGGCGGAGCGGATCGGCGCACGGCGGAAGCTCACCCATTCGGAAAAGGAACTCTCCGGGATAATCTTCGACCGTTTGCGCGACGGTGAGAGCTTCGGCCGCATCCGCAGCAAGGGCGATCAGGCGCTCTTCGGCGGACGCACCACCCAGGACATGAAGAACAAGCTCGGTGTCCCGCAGAGCCGCCCGCTGGCCGACTTCCTGCCGACGATCACGATCAAGGCGAAGGACTTCGCCAACGAGATCACCAACTTCAACATCAAACAGAATAGCCTGGGCATGGAGTCGGCCATCGCCGGCGAGCACGTGAAGAACAACCAGGAGGTTCGCAAACTGCTGGTCGATCGGGGCATCGTGCCGGAGGCATTGCCGCCGGCCGAAGATGTCAAGAAGGTCGAGCGCAGACTCGCATCGGAACAGAAGAAATTGTCAAGACAAGTGGATCACCCCGAAGGTCCAACGGAAACCGAGGGTTGATGGCACTTGGCTGCGGGTGCTGATAGGGGCTACTTATTCCGCGTGTTTTAATGTAGAATACTGGGTTCTATGCCTTCAAAACGAGATTACTATGAGGTCCTTGGCATCGAGCGCAACGTGGGCGCCGACGAGATCAAGCGCGCCTACCGCAAGGGCGCGCTGAAACACCATCCCGATAACGTCAAGGGCGACAAGAAAGAGGCCGAGACCCGGTTCAAGGAGTTGGCCGAGGCGTACGAGGTGCTCAGCGACCCGGTCAAGCGGCAGCAGTACGACCGCTTCGGGCACGAGGGTCTTCGCGGCTCGGGCGTGCATGATTTCACGAACATGGGCTTTGGCGACATCTTCACCATGTTCGAGGACATTTTCGGCAACATGGGTTTCGCCCGCGGCCATCGCGGGGCCGAGGCGGGCATGGACCTGGAAACCGAGGTCGAGCTGACCCTGGAGCAAGTGGCCACCGGCGTGGACCAGACGCTGGAATTCGAGCGGATGGATATGTGCGACGCCTGCTCAGGCAACGGCGCGAAGCCCGGGACCACGCCGGCCAAGTGCTCCACCTGCGGCGGATACGGGCAGATGCAGCAGCAGGTGCAGGGCTTCTTCGGCATGAGCGTGCGGATCATCCCCTGCCCCCGGTGCCACGGCAAGGGGCAGATCGTGACCGACCCCTGCCCGACGTGCAAGGGCACGGGGCGGCGGCGCAAGAAGCGCGTGCTG
>CAZYDC010000070.1:0-13855 GCA_964646065.1 uncultured Planctomycetaceae bacterium
GACCTGGCTGGCGACGCTCTCGGCCAGCGACAAGTTCGCCGCTTCCGCCGAGGCACTCAAGATTAAACCGCTGGAATTCGTGCCCGGTTCCGCGCCCGATCAGGCCTCACCCAAATACCCCAAGGCCCAGGTCCCCGTAAAAGACGCCAACGGGAAATTGACCCAGGATGCCCGGGGAAACGACATCACGAAGATGGAGCTCACGCCCGAAGGGCAGGCGATGTACGAGAAGGACCTGGCCCCCTTCATCCAGGCCAACGCGTCGCGAATTCAGGAAGTGGTCAAGGACCGCCTGGACCGCCAGGAGCTGGCTGACATCGAATCGGCCGTGGCGCAGTCCGGCGGCAGCACCGGCTTCAGCAACCGCACGGTGTGGCTGATTATCGTGAGCTTCATGGTGTGCGTGGTGGGCATCGCCAACGCGATGCTGATGAGCGTGACCGAGCGGTTCCGCGAGATCGCGACGATGAAATGCCTCGGGGCCACCGACAACTTCATCATGATCAACTTCATCCTGGAGTCGATCATGCAGGGCGTGGCCGGGGGCATCCTGGGATCGATCCTGGGGTTCCTGCTGGGCAGCCTGCGTGCCTGGGCCTCGTACGGAAACATGGCCTGGCAGAATTTCCCGCTGGGGCAGGTGCTCGCGACGGCGGGGGTCGCCATGGTCGTGGGCATTGTGGTTTCGGCGCTGGCGGCGATGTATCCGGCCTATGTGGCCGCCCGCCTGGCCCCCATGGAGGCGATGCGAATCGAATAACCCTTATGAGCCAGACTCCCCTGCCACCCAATTTGCCCGCCAAACCGCCCTCCACGAGGCCGCCGATGGACCCCGGGACCGGACACAAGCCCGTCATCATCCGGACCAAGAACCTCAAGAAAATCTACCAGATGGGCGAGGTCCAGACGCACGCGCTGCGGGGCATCGACATCGAACTGTACCGCAGCGAGTTCATCTGCGTGATGGGCCCCAGCGGATCGGGCAAGAGCACCTTCTTCAACATGGTCGGCGGGCTGGACAGCCCCACCAGCGGGCGCGTGTTCATCGACGAAGTCGACGTCGCCCAGCTCAACGCGGTCGAGCTGGCCTTCCTGCGGTGCCGCAAGATCGGTTACATCTTCCAAACCTACAACCTGGTGCAGTACATGACCTGCCTGGAGAACATCACGGTTCCAATGGCCTTCGCCGGAGTGGACGGCGACGAGGCCCGCGATCGAGGGCTGGCGCTGTTGGACATGGTCGGACTCAAAGACCGGTGGTTCCACAAGCCCATCGAAATGTCCGGCGGACAGCAGCAGCGAACCGCCATCGCCCGCTCGATGGCCAACAACCCCTCGATCCTTTTGTGCGACGAGCCCACCGGAAACCTCGACCTCAAGACCGGGGCCGAAATCCATGAAATCCTTCACAAACTCAACAAGGACAAGGGCGTGACGATCATCTGCGCCACGCACGACCACCGGCTGATCCGCATGGCCGACCGCATCCTGTGGATTCGCGACGGGCTGGTCGAGCGCGTCGCCAACCGTTCGGAAGTTACCGTCGAAATCGGATCCATCGGAGGGGACGAAAATGAATAGGATATTCTTCGTTCTCCTGCTGGCGGCCGCGATGGTCGCGCCGGGCTGCTCGAAAAAGGAAGTCTCCGAGAAGGCCAAGTTCGTCGCCAAGCTCGCGCCGGTCGCCTCCGCCGCGACGCCCGAAACGGCCCCGGCCACAAGCAATCCTTCCACGACGCCCAGTGAGGAAAGCAACGGTTCGGGCGATGCCACCTTTGAAATGAACGCCCAGGGCACAGGCCTGCACTACGTTATTAAGGTGAATCACGTCGCCGACGTGACCGGGGCGAGCATTCTGGTGGCGGGCAGCGATACGCCGATGGTGGAGCTTGCGGTCAATCGCGCCGGTCCCGTCAGCGGACAACTCGCCGAAGGCCTGATCGTCGATACAGACCTGCGCGTGCAGCCCAAGGACCAGTTGCTCGAAACCCTGCTGGGCGCCTTCCGGGACAAGAAGGCCACGCTGATCGTTTCCACGCGCATGCATCCCAAGGGCGAGCTTTCGGGCCCGATCCGCCGCGTCACCGTGGCCCTGGATGAGGTCACGCCCGAAGAGCAGCAGGCCGCCGCCAAGGCCGTCGAAAAAGCGTACGAACTGGCGCAGCCCACCGCGATGATGCCTCCGGGCGCATCGCCCGAAGAGCGCAAATACTACATGGACCTAGCCGTCCTGACCAAAAACCCGCACCGCCTGGCCGGCTTCGAGGACGGTTCCCGGCCCGCCAGCGAGTTTGTCGAAAATCGCCTCAAGGCCATCGGCATCGCCAAGGTCGCCGTGCAGGAATTCCCGCTCGTCCAGCCGCAGACCACCCAGTGCCGCCTGATGGTGGACGGCCAGGAAATCACCTCGCCCGACGGCAAGCCCGCCATTTATGCCGTCCGCGGAAACATGCTCCAGGAATCGATCACGCCGGCCGAGGGGCTTTCCGGACAGGCCGTCTACCTCGGACAGGGCAACTTGGCCCAGTACGGCACGAACCTGCCGCAAGACAAGATCGCCGTGCTGGACTTCGACTGCGGGCGGGACTGGATCAACGCCTTCGCCTTCGGCGCCAAGGCGGTGATTTTCGTCGGCTCCAATGGCGGTTTGGCCAGGCAGGTGGAGCACCAGGCCCACTGGCCGCTGCCGGCGAACCTGCCCCGATTCTACGTGACGCAGGAAACCTCCGACCGGCTGGGCCTCCGCGACAACTCCCACCCCGGGCAACTGACGGTTTTCGCGCAAACCAAGTGGGGCCGTCTGCGCGGGCGGAACGTGGTCGCGTTCATTCCCGGAACGGCCCCGAGGCCCGCCGACCCGCCCGACGCCCTTCCGCAGACGCTGGTCCTGGCGGCGCCGCTGGACAACCTGGGCGAAGTGCCCACGCTCTCGCCCGCCGCGCGCGAGGCGGCCAACATGGCGGCCTTGCTCCAGATGGCGGAGGTTTTCCATCGCCACCCCCCCACGCGCGACGTGTTGGTGTGCTTCTTCGACGCCCAGGCCCAGCACCATTCCGGCGCCGGCGCCTTCTACGGCGCGATCAACCGCTCCAAGGCCGGGCTGCCCTCCAAACCCGCCCAACTGGAAGATCTGCTCTCGAACTACACCCAGGAGCGTGAGTTCATCCAGCAGGTCGTGAACGTTCTGAAGTTCAGCGACCCCTTCAGCCCCGAGGCCCGGAAATCCGTCAGCGCCAAGATCTACCGCCAGGCCATGCTGATCCTGCACTCCGAGACCCTCAACATCAGCGGCGACGTGCTGGAGGACCTCAGAACCGCCAACCTTCAACAGAAGGACTTGACCAAGTCCATCGAGGACCTGACAAAGCGAATCGGCGATGAACACGACGCCTCGGCCCTGGCCGAACTCCGGGTCCAGCTCAAGAACACACAGGATCAGTTGCCGCCGGTGGAAAAGAAGATCAAGGACGTCGAGAACCTGGACAAGCTCTGGAACATGGTCCAGCAGGACCTGCACAACGAGCAGATCAGCGAGCAGAAGGAAGTGCGGAACTGCTTCGACCAGTTGTTCGTCCAGGTGCGGCGGATTTACGGCGACCGCCTGGAGGAGTTGGACCAGGCCCTGGCCGACACGAGGCAGGGAATCAAGTTGCGGGACGAATTCGGCCCGGACAAGCGTCAGATCGTGCTGCACGTCAGCGTGAACTTCGGCGACGCCCGCGACCGCTGGATCTTCGCCCACGGCGACAACAGCGACCTGTGGGTAGCCGGCGACGCGATGGGCGTGTACAAGTCGGCGTTCGGCGCCATGGAGGACACGTACAAACGACTCTCGCCCCGGGACATCTCGCACTTCGACCCCGTATCGATCGAGCAGGATCTGGACACCCGGCGATTCACGCCGACCCTGTACGTGGACAGCGGCGCCGTGGCCAGGCTTTTCGGAACGCTCAACGTCTCCATGATGACCCTGCTGGATCCGCTGCCTCGGCAGGCGCAGCCGGGCGACTCGGTGGCCGCCCTGAAGGCCGACCGCATCTACACCCAGGCCGCCGACGCCGCCACCTTCCTGCGCACCCTGGCCGACCAGCCCCAACTGGGCGCCAGCACCAGTGTTTCCTTGACCGCAACCTATGTGGACGCGGAATGGTCCGACACCAACAGCCGCCTGGACGGCGCTTCGATCAAACGCGTCGGCGGCGGAAGCGCCATGCGGTCCCGCCCGGTCCGAGGCGCCGTCGTCGCCCTGATCGACAAGCCCTGGCTGGGCATTTGGGAGAACTTCGTCACCCGATATCCCGCCGGCTACCAGCGGGCCATCCTCTCGCAAACCAACATGTACGGCATCTATGAGCCCACGCTGCATTCCAGCGCCCTCTTCCAGGGCGGAAGGGCCAACTACGTGCTGGCCGCCACCTTTGACGAAAAGACCGGTCCGGGTGGCGCGATGGCCGGGCGCGGGCTGATCGATTCGATCTCCAGCCAGGACTCCTGGATGCCCGACGACCTTTCCACCAAGCCGGTCACGCTCTTCAAGACCAAGCTCAAGACCCTCGTCGGCTTCGGGTTCGACCGGGGCGTGGTCAAGAGCCAGATCATGGCCGATACGTCCTCTTCCCCGATGCGCCTGGACCGCAGCCTGGTCTGCGAATCCCAGAACGTGCTGACGCTGTTCGCATCCGCCGACGTCAAGGGGTTCAAGGTCTTCAACAAGACCGCCTGGGTGCTGCTCAACAACACGCTGGAAAAGGACGGGAAACCCAATTACGAAGGCACTGGATTCACGCTGGACGAACCCTTCGAGCACCCCGTGACCTGCCGGGTGTCCGCGCACGACATGCTCACGCTCAACGACGGGCGGCTGACCATGCTCAACCGCAACCGCATCACCGAGGACTCGCTCCAGGAACTCACGGAAACCGCCCGCCTGATCGCCGACAAGGCGCAGCAGGTCGTCCAGGGGTTCGCCCCGTGCCCCGCGCCCGCCGCGGACCCGTACAAGCATCCGGAGGTTCCCGCCGCCTCCAGCACACACTATTTCGGCGACCTGGAGGCCGCCGCCGCCCTGGACCGCAGGGTCTACACCCCGCTGGTGGGCGTAATGAACGATCTGGTGACCGCCGTGGTGCTGCTGCTGTTGCTGGCGATTCCGTTCGCCTTCGCGCTGGAGCGGTTGCTGATCGGCACGCCTCACATTTACCGCCAGATCGCCTGGTTCGGCGTGTTCTTTCTGGCGACCTTCGGCATCCTGTTCTTCGTGAATCCGGCCTTCCGCATCGCGGCCACGCCGATCATCATTTTCCTGGCCTTCGCCATCATCCTGCTCAGTTCGCTGGTGATCTTCATCATGGTCCGCAAGCTGCAGTCGGAAATGAAGAAGATGCAGGGCATGTCCACCACGGTGCATAGCACCGACGTTTCGCGGCTCTCGACGATGATGGCGGCCGTGAGCATGGGCATCTCCACCATGCGCCGCCGCCCGCTGCGGACGCTGCTGACCAGCGCCACGGTGGTGCTGCTGACATTCACGATCCTGACGTTCGCGTCGTTCGGAAGCACCTGGGGCGCCCGCCGCACGCACGTGGGCCCGATGAGCGGTTCGGTTCCCCGGATCGTCGTGCGGAACCAGCTTTGGAGCCCCATCGTGCCCGGGCTGGTGGACACCCTGCGAGGGCACTTTGCCCAGCGGGCGACGGTCGTGCCCCGCTACTGGGTCGCGCCCACCGCCTCCGAGGCCGCCAGTGTCGGCGACCAGCCCACCGCGCTGGACATGATCGTATCCGACCCCGACTCGCGGAAGTTGTCCGCGGTATCGGCCGCCATCGGCATCGACTGGGCCGACCTCCAACTGCTTCGCCCGCCCGCCTCCGGCGGCCGGCAGGCCCCCAGCGATCTGGAGGAGCAACTCGTCGGGCACGTCGAACTGCTCCAGGGCGACGGAATCTTCCTGACCCTCGCGGTCGCCAAGGCCGTCAACCTGGGCATCGAGATCGTTCGGCCCGACGCGGTCAAACATCCCTCGCAGGCCAAGGATTGGGACCGCATCGTGTCGGAACTGTCCCTGCCGGCCTCGGACGCAAAGATCGACCTGGCGAAGCTCGCCGCGCCCTTTGAAAAGGTGTCCCTGGACAACAACCTGGAAGCGGTACTCTTCATCGGCCGCAAGGTGTTCGTCGCCGGCCGGTCGTTCACCTTTGCCGGCGTCATCCGCGAACAGATGAGCACCTTCAATATCCTTGAAGGTTCGAGCGTTCTTCCGGTGGACTACACGGCCTCGGCGGGCAGTTCCGGCGTGGGCCGGTTCGCCGAGCAGGAGTCCGGGCAGTCGCTCAGCGACCTGCCCGACCAGCCCAACGCGCAGTTCGTGCCTTACACGATCGACAAGGTGGCCGTCATCGGCTCCCAGGCCGCCAAGGCGTTCAACGGCCGCATCCGCGCGGTCAATATCTACCCCAAGGATCCGCTGGACTTGCAGGACATCGCCACCCGGGCCGCCAGCGTGACCGAGTTGCCCACCTACGTCGGCGACACCAACGGCGTGTACCGGTTGATCTTCACCTCGCTGACCGAGGCCAGCGGAATCCGCGACCTGCTGATCCCCGTGCTGCTGGGCGGGCTGATCGTGTTCGCGACGATGCTGGGCAGCGTCAGCGACCGCGAGCGCGAGATCTACACGTTCAGCTCGCTGGGCCTGGCGCCCCCGCACGTGGCCAGCCTGTTCTTCGCCGAGGCCTCCATGTACGCGGTGATCGGCGGAATGGGCGGATACCTGCTGGGGCAGGTGGTCGCGCGGCTGCTCAACTGGCTCAGCACGTTCCTGGACTTCACCGTGCCCTCGATGAACTACAGTTCCACCAATGCCATCGTCACGGTGCTGATCGTCATGTGTACGGTCTTGATCTCGACGATCTACCCGGCCATGAAGGCCTCGCGTTCGGCCAACCCGGGCATCCAGCGGTCCTGGAAGATCCCCAAACCGCAGGCCAACCTGTACGACCTGGTCTTCCCCTTCACGGTCAGCGCGTACGACATCATCGGAGTGGTCAGCTTCCTCAAGGAGCACTTCGACAACTTCAGCGACACCTCGCTGGGCGTGTTCGCCACGACCGGCAGCGGCGTGTTCCGCCAGCGGGACAACGACATGCTGGCCTTCGAGGCCAAGGTGGCCCTGGCGCCGTTCGACCTGGGCGTCAACCAGGCCTTCGCCATGCTCAGCAAGCCCAGCGACATCGAGGGCATCAACGAAGTCCGCATCTTGATCCACCGCACCAGCGGCGCGCAAGGCGACTGGGAGCGGGCCAATCGAGTGTTCATTAACGACCTGCGAAAGCAACTGCTCATCTGGCGCAGCCTTCCGCATGAGGTGATGGACCACTACCGCCAGGTCACGCTGGAACAATGGGACCGCCTGCCGGTCCAGCTTGTAGACGGTCGAACCATTGGAGGCGCACTGTGACCAGCCTTGAAAAACAATCCGCCTTCGAAGCGCAGGACGCGGAACTGGACCATTACCGAACGCTGATGCAGCCGCCCTCGACCTTCGTGGACGGCTTCAACTGGAGCTCGCTGATCGGGGCCGTCTTCATCGCCCTGTTGATGGTGCCCGGAGCCGAGTACATGGCCCTGCTGGCCGGAACGGGCGTGGGCGACGCGGCACAATGGGTGACGGTGATCCTGTTCATCGAGGTGGCCCGGAGGTCCCACAAGACCCTGGCCAAACCGGAATTATTCGTTCTGTACTACATGGCGGCCGCCATCATGGCCTCGCCGTTCCGCGGCCTGTTGTACAACCAGTTCTATGTTCACAGCCAGGCAGCCATAGGCATAGGAATCGCCGACAAGATCCCCAACTGGTACGCGCCGCACGACCCGGCCATCCTGGACCAGCGGACCTTCTTCACCCCCGCATGGTACCCGGCCATCGGCCTGATGTTGTTCAGCACGATCATGGGGCGCCTCAACGGCACGATCCTCAGCTACGGGCTGTTCCGCCTGGCCAGCGACGTGGAGAAACTCCCCTTCCCGATGGCCCCCATCGGCGCCCAGGGCATCACCGCCCTGGCCGAGCAACAGAGCGAGGAAGGCCGCGGCGCCAAGATCACCGCAACGAACTGGCGGTGGCGGGTCTTCAGCGTGGGCGGCGCGATCGGGTTGATCTTTGGCTCGGTCTACACCGCGCTGCCTACCGTCTCGACGGCCATTTTCGATTCGCCCATCCAGATCCTTCCCATTCCCTGGGTGGACTTCACGCCCAAGACAGGCAGTTTCCTTCCGGCCGTCGCCACGGGCCTGTCGCTGGACCTGGGGCAATTGGTGGTCGGAATGGTGCTGCCGTTCTTCGCCATGGTGGGCAGTTTCGTCGGGTTGATCATGACGATCATCGCCAACGCGTTCGTGCTCTATCCCTCCGGTCTGCTGCCGTCATGGGAACGCGGTCAGGGAACCGTGCAGACGCTGTTCTCCAACAACATCGACTTCTACTTAAGTTTCAGCATCGGCATCGCCGCGGCCATCGCCATCGCGGGCTTCTACCAGCTTATCCGGGGATTTCGGAAGACCGCCAAGCGGCGCCAGGCCGAGAAACTCCTCCCCAAGACCGTCGATGAAAGCTCGAGCGCCCAGAAGTCCACTCGCGGAGACCTGCCCACTATTTTCGTCATCGGGACGTATATCTTCACGGCCAGCGCCTACGTCGCGGTCAGCGGATGGCTGATCGACTGGAACCCGCGCGTCATGTTCGTCTTGTGTTTCTTCGCGTTCCTCTACACCCCGCTGATCGCCTATGTGACGGCCCGGTTGGAGGGCATGGCCGGACAGGTGGTGGACATCCCGATGGTCCGCGAAGCCGCCTTCATCCTCAGTTCCCTCGGGCCCCAAGGCTATCGAGGCGTGAATGTCTGGTTCCTGCCCGTGCCCCTGCCCGAGGACATGCGAAAGACCGTCTTCTACCGCCAGGCCGAATTGACCGGAACGCGGTTCTGGTCCATCTGGAAATCGGAACTGATTCTGGTGCCCATCGTGCTGGTGGCGTCGATCTGCTTCGCAAACTTCATCTGGGGCTTGGCGCCTATCCCCGGCCCGCAATACCCGTTCACGGAGACCATGTGGGAATTCCAGGCGGCCAACGATTCCGTCATTCAATCGGCCACGCTGGGACGGTACAGTATGTTCCAGGACGCGATCAACCTGAAGAAACTCTGGATCATAGGCACCGGAGCGGGGTTCGGGTTGGTGATGTTCGCGCTCATGAGTTTTCTGCGATTGCCCGTGATGCTGATCTACGGCCTGATTCGAGGCCTCAACCAGACGCTGCCCCACGTGGTGATCCCGCAGTTCATCGGCGCGATGATCGGGCGGTATTATTTCGAGAAACGCATGGGCCTGAAATGGCGAGAGTACGTCCCCGTGGTAGCCGCCGGGTTCTCCTGCGGTGTGGGGCTTGTCACCATCCTGGCCATCGGCATCAACTTCCTGGCCAAGGCGGTCATCAAGATTACGTACTAGGATTCGCCACAGAGGCACAGAGTTCACAGAGCGGAAGAATAAACAGAATGACGGACCGAAGACCATCAAGACGCGCAACGAATGAAGAGTGCCGTTTCGCTCTTGCCCTCTCGCTTTTCGCTCTTCCGGGCCGTTTGCATTCTTTTTCCTGCTCTGTGTCCTCTGTGCCCTCTGTGGTGAAATTCGTCCGGAGCGATCGATGAGCGATGAAGTAATCATTCAGTGCTCGGAGTTGTCCAAGATCTACAAGATGGGCGACCAGGAGGTGTACGCGCTGCGCGACATGGACCTGGATGTCTACAAGGGCGAGTACCTCTCGATCATGGGGCCCAGCGGCTCGGGAAAGAGCACGCTGTTCAACATGATCGGCGCGCTGGACAAGCCTTCCCGAGGTTCGGTCACCATCGCGGGCGTGGACCTGACCAAGCTCACCAGCCGCCAGCTCGCGTACATCCGCAACACGAACATCGGATACATTTTCCAGGCGTTCAACCTCATTCCCGCCCTGTCGGCCATGCGGAACGTCATGCTGCCGCTGCTGTTTTCCGGTATGAGCACGGAACAGGCCACCGAGCGCGCCAAGGACGTGCTGACCGAGGTGGGGCTGGGCAATCGACTGACGCACCGCCCCAACGAGATGTCCGGCGGGCAGCAGCAGCGCGTGGCCATCGCCCGCGGGCTGGCCATGAACCCCGCGATCATGCTCGCCGACGAACCCACCGCCAACCTCGACCTGCACACCGGCGAGGACATCATCGGAATGCTTCGCAACCTGTGCGACCATCACGGCGTGACGGTCATCACGGCCACGCACGACCACAAGATGCTCGACAAGTCCGACCGCATCCTGTGGATCAAGGACGGCCGGCGGGACAAGCTCCAGCGGCGCGAGGAACTGCAAATCCGCGTCGGCAAGGTCGAATAGTTTGTAGTGGCCCCGTGAGGGGCTTCCTGAAGAATCGCCTTACGGCGACACTGCGAGACCATAACAGGAGGTTTCGATTATGGGCAAGCACGCAGATCGGTGGCATGGCGACGTTGTTTGTCTCCATGCGATGTCCGCAAAACCCCGACATGGCGACAAACAACGTCGCCATGCCACCCTTGCCGTTTGTCTTCTTTTGCCGTGCTTGACGACCCTCTGGGCGCGAGGCGATCAACCAGCCGCCGCGACGCCCACGTCCCAGCCCGCCGCCCAACCTGCGCTTACCGTGGAACAGTTGGAGCAGGATTGGCTGGCCCAGGATTGCCTTTCGCAACCGTTCAGTCCGGCCGCCATCGACAAGCCGCTGGCGGAATTGGGCAAGGCCGGGGCCGACCTGGCCGCTCAGCGCGACCAGCTTCGCCAAGCCAACACACCCCCCGCCGACGAGCGGTGGCGGACCTTGTACCGCCAGGCGTGTTCGCTTCGCCGGGCCAAGCGGTTGGCGCCGCGCGCCGAGGCCTTGCGGCACATTCTTTTCGTCAAGCGGCCGTACGAACTGGGCGGGTCGCACTACGCCTACACCGAAGGTCAGTCCGACGCCCAGTCCGAGCGCCACTTTTGCCCCAACGCGGCTCTGTGCGCGCTGGACATGCCCGACCCCGCCGCCATCGGCGCCGTGCGAACCCTGCTGGCCGACAAGCAAGGCACCCTGCGCGACCCGGACGTGTCCTTCGACGGCAAGCGAATCCTCTTTTCATGGAAAAAGTCCGACCTCCAGGACGATTTCCACCTGTACGAAATGACGCTCGCGGACGGCCACATCCGGCAGTTGACCGACGGGCTGGGTTTCGCCGATTACGAATGCGCGTACCTGCCCAACGGCGACATCGTCTTTAACTCCTCGCGGTGTGTGCAGACGGTGGACTGCTGGTATACCGAGGTCAGCAACCTTTACACCTGCGACGCGGACGGCCGGTACTTGCGCCGCCTGAGCTACGACCAGGTCCACACGAATTACCCCACGGTCATGCCCGACGGCAGGGTCATCTACACGCGATGGGACTACAACGATCGCGGGCAGCTTTGGCCCCAGGGCCTGTTCCAGATGAACCCGGACGGCACGGGCCAAACTGCAATGTACAAGAACGACGGCTGGTTCCCCACGACGATCCTTCACGCCCGCGCCATTCCAGGCACCCAAAAAGTGGTCGCGATTTTCTCCGGCCACCACACGATTCAGAAAGGCTGGCTTGGCATCATCGACCCGACGATGGGCCGGGAGGAAAACCAGGGCGCACAGTTGATCGCGCCGGTGCGTGCGACCGAGGCGGTCCACGTGGACGGATACGCGCAGAGCGGCGATCAGTTCCAATACCCCTACCCGCTGAGCGAGACGGAGTTCCTCGTCACGCTCAAGCCGGCCGCGCCGCAACCGCCGGCCGCCGGGGCCGCGGCGCCGCCGTCGAACCAGAGCCTGTTCGGCCGGTTCGGACTGTACTTCATCGAGGCCGACGGGCGTCGCGAACTGCTGGCGTAC
This sequence comes from uncultured Planctomycetaceae bacterium, assembly GCA_964646065.1. Taxonomy (GTDB): domain Bacteria; phylum Planctomycetota; class Phycisphaerae; order SM23-33; family SM23-33; genus CAZYDC01. The sequence goes on from CAZYDC010000070.1 coordinate 11,967, forward strand.
GACAACGATTTTTCCTGCACGCAGGCCATCCCGATCTCGCCGCGCCCGCGGCCTGACGTGAGGGCGAGCCAGGTGGACTACACCAAGTCCACCGGCACGGTTTACCTCCAGGACGTGTACCAGGGCCCCGGCCTGGCGGGCGTGCCTCGCGGAACGATCAAGAGCCTGCGCGTGGTGGGCCTGCGGTTCCGCGCCGCGGTGGTCGGCGATAGCGGCAACGGCGGCCCGACCGGCGGCGCCTACGTCAGCTCGCCCATTTCCCTCAACGGCGCCTGGGACGTGAAGGTCGTGCTCGGCACGGCCAAGGTGTACGACGACGGCTCGGCCTGTTTCGAGGTCCCGGCCCGCACGCCGATGTACTTCCAGCCCCTGGACGCCAAAGGCCGGGCCGTGCAAACCATGCGAAGCTGGGCCACGCTTCAGCCGGGCGAGCATGTTTCCTGCGTCGGCTGCCACGAGAACAAGAACGCCGCCGCGCCGCGCCTGCCCTCGATGTCGCTGGCGTTGCGGGGCGGCCCCAAGCCGCTGGCCCCATGGTACGGTGAACCTCGGGGGTTCTCCTTCCAGCGCGAGGTCCAGCCGATCCTGGATCGCCACTGCACCGGCTGTCACAACCTGGCCCAGCCGCCCAAGGGCATGGGGTTCCATCGCGAGCGGATCGTCGATCTCCAATCCCCGTCGCCCTGGCGGTACAGTCAGGACGCCCCGCCCGCCAACTGGGCGGCCGCCGATTTTGACGATGCCGCCTGGAAAACCGGCGAAGGTAGGTTCGGCCTCAAGGACCGCCGCAGTGACAACAACAATCTGTGGACCGGCCCGCGAATCTGGCTGCGCCGGACCTTCGAGTTGCCCGCCGATGTGCCGCTCAGTTCGATCGTCCTGGGTATCGACACCCCCAGCAAGACAGACGTGTTCATCAATGGATCGCCGGCGCTTTCGCTGTCCGGCAGCGCGGGTGTAACCGATCCCAAGGCCCTGGCCTTACTCAAGCCGGGCCGGAACGTCCTGGCCATTGCCGCCCACGACAACGCCAAAGACTGGCCGCAATACATTGACTTGAAGCTTCAGGACGGCGGCTATCGCCGCGATCCGCGGCCCGCCGACCCGGCGGCCAAACCCGCGTTCAGCCTCATGGGCGGCCAAGTGTGGAGCGACGCGTACATGGCGCTGGCCAACCCGAACTTCACCACCTGGACCAGTCCGCAATCCGTGCCCACGATGCTGCCGCCCTACGATGCCGGCGCGAACAAAAGCAAACTGATCGACATGTTGGAAAAAGGCCACAACGGCGTGCAGCTTTCAGCCGAGGAACTCGACCGCATCTCCACGTGGATCGACATCGCGGTGCCCTGCTACGGCGACTACACCGAGGGCCTCGTCGGAGGCCAACTGGACCGCTACAAACATTTCCTCGACAAGCGAACGCGATGGGAAAAGCAGGAAGAGCGGAACATCCAGGACCTGATCCGAAGCGGGCGATAAGAATGGGCTACACGCCCTGATCGCGGTTAGACCTCCGGGTTTCGGGAATCGGGATTCGGGAAGACGCGGCCAAGAGGGTCTTTGCCGTTTCTTCCCGAAACCCGAATCCCGAATCCCGGCTTTTCGTCACTCTTCCTCGATGTCCCGCTTGCTCATCAGGAACGTGATTCTTTCGAGCGTTTCTTTGGGCAGGGCCTTCTTGAGGAACTTCTGGGCCAGGTGCATGTTGGTGCGTCGGGTGACGTGGATGAGGATGATTTTTTCATTGTGCATCCCCTCGAGCATCTCGGGCAGGTCGATCACGTGGACGTGTTTTCCGGCCCGCGCGCGGCTGACGTGCTCGGGATCGAAGAACGTGCATTCCAGCAGCAGGGCTCGGGCCTCGGCGACGAACGGCAGGTCCGAGT
>CAZYDC010000071.1:0-13841 GCA_964646065.1 uncultured Planctomycetaceae bacterium
CTTTATCAGCCAGGCCGGGCCGCCGGACATCTGCACCGACACAAACGCCGCCACAGCCAATATCGCGACCAGCGCGCCCATGAGCCACAGCCCCTTCACCGAACCCGCGCCGACCGCCGCGCCCGCCGGCGGCGCAAGGGCCGCCTTGGGCGGCAGCGCCGGCCTCTTCTTTGCCGCCACCGCCAGCCCGCCCGCCAGCAGCACCACCGCGACCCCCACCAGCAGCAAGTACCGCCCCATTTCGCTCCGGGCCTGCGATGCGGCGAACTGCTGCCGCACGCGCTGATCGGTGCTTCGTATTTCCTTCTTGAGCGGTTCGTTGTTCGGATCGGTGTTCAGCGATTTCCGCATCGCCAGAAGCTCCGGCGAATTGAGCGGGTCCAGCCAGCGCATCCGCGCCTCGTCCACGACCATCGCCGCCAGCACGGTCAGGCAGAACGCCCCGGCGATCATCGCCGACGTGAAGCACGCGCGATAAACTCTCGAATCACGACTCTCTGTTGGCGTTGGCATTATATCTTTCCGTATCGATGCGCGGACATACGTCTGTTACGTTCTTCCTCAACAAATCTCTGAATGCCCACGCCTTCTTCTCTTGGAAGGTCTCACGACGCCGACAGGCAAGCCGACTTTAGCATCCAGCTTGCTTGTCGGCGCCTTAGCAGCCCGTTGAAAAAGGCCATCCGGCGTAGCATGGGCGTCTCGCCCATGAGTCGCATGGGCATCTTGCCCATGTTCTTGGGCATTTGCACGGGCGGGACGCCCGTGAGACTCATGGGCAAGATGCCCATGCTACTTTTTCAACGGGCTGTTAGGGCACCCGTTAACGTTTTGACTCTCACTGGGACCTTAACACCTTATCATCGTTACTTCTTTTCCTGTCCAGCGGGCAGGCGTTGTAGCATCTGCCGCAGGCCAGGCAGGAGCCTGGGTCGGCGTCGAATTCCTTTCGCGTCCGGCGGAGACCCGCGCCTACGAGCATCAAACCCGCGGCCAGGCCGACGAACCCGCCGGCCGCGTAACCGCCGGTTCGGAATTGCCGCGTGATCCCGGAGGCCTCATCGTAAAGTTTCTCCACCGGCCGCCGCGTCCGGCGGAACGAGTCGCTCTCGTTGGTCACCCCTTCGACCTTGTGGTTGAGTTCCAGGTACATCCGGTCGGCCAGTTGCACGGTGGGATGAACCCGCGAGGTCACGCTGCTCAGGCTGGCGCCCAGGAGCGCCCCTGCCACGGCCAACAGCGGCGTCAGCAGGATCGTCGTCGCCAGCACCATCTTGCCGGAATGCTTTTCGATTCCCGTCTCGCTCGGCGGCGAAGAGCCCGCGCCCGCCGCCACGCGGATCGCGCCGTACGGACAGGACTTTTCGCACAACCGGCAGCGCACGCACTGGCCGGTCGTCACCTTCACCCGCCATGCCGAGAATCGCGAGACCAGGCTCAACAGCACGCCCATCGGGCAGAAAAACCGGCAGTAAGGCCGCCCGACGAACAGGCCCAACACCAGCACCGCCCCGCCGAGAATCAGCATCGCCACCTCGCCGGTCAGGCGGAAGATCGCCACGAACGGATCGTACTGGCAGATGACGAAGGCCGCGCCGGTCGCCGCGAACAGCACCGCCGCCGCCAGGTAAATGTACGCCAGCAGGCGAAGCGGTTTTTCCATCCACGCGGGCACGGCCAGCGGGCGAAGCACGACGACCTCCTGGATCGCGCCCAGCGGGCAGACGGCCCCGCAGAACACCCGCCCCGCCACCAGCGCCATCGCCAGCGGCAGCACAAAGAACGCGATCACTGGCAGCGGCAGAACGTAGCTAGGGTCGGCCAGGCCGAGCGCAACGTTCTGAATCGCCCCGATCGCGCAGACGCATCCGTTGCGGTAAAAACCGAAGTACGCCAGCGACGCAATCGCCAGCAGCAGCAGGCCGCGACGCGACCGCCATTTGTGCGCCAACAACGTAGCCATCGCCAGCGCGACCACCAGCGCCGCAATGTCCACCCATTGCAACCAGTCCGCCCTCGGCGGACCTGGAGCATACGCGGGCACCCGGTAGCCGTTCTCGAATTGCGGAACAGGCGTCGATTGCCCAAAGGCGGGAAGGGCAAGGAACGCGATGGCGAGCAAGATACCCGTAAGGGTGGCATGGCGACGTTGTTTGTCGCCATGTCTTTGTGGCACCCCCAAGTCCGCTTGGGGGTGGCCTTGATTGCCCGAACACCTCAGACACCCCCAAGCGGACTTGGGGGTGCCACAATGGCGATAAACGACATCGCCATGCCACCCTTGAATTGTCGCACGCGCGCACTTCATGCGGCCGGACCTTTCGGCTTCCGCAGCAAATACGGCTGGTCCGCCGGCACGCGACGAAACGCCTGCGCCGGGCAGGCAATGGCGATGGAACACTCGTTGCAGTTCAGGCATCGCGGCACATGGCCGCGCTGGGATTTGTATTCCGCTAACAGCTCTTTCATTCGAGGCATCTCGCCTCCTGGTTTAGTCCCCTCCACCAGGTCGGCGATTTTCTCCTCCCCCTGCGACCGCAGCCATTCCTTGAACGACATGTCGCCATGTACGATCTGCAAGAACAGCGAGCCGTTGCCGAACGCGTTGCAACCCTTCACGCACTTGCCGCATCCGACGCATAGCGACTGGTCGATGGTGTATTGGTAGTACGGGTCTTCCACGAACGTCCGCTGGATCGCGCCGACGGGGCAAAGCTGGTTCTCGGCCCCGGTGTTGCGCTGGTTGAGTTGCGGCTGGAAGTAGGCGAAGCACAGGTCGCAGTATCCACAGACCGCGAACGCGTGAATGCACTTGACGGCGGAGGATTTCAGCACGCAGTGGTTGGCGCAGTTGCCGCACTGCGTGCATTTGTCGGGGTCGAGCTGCCAGACGGTCGCCATGCCCGCATGGGCCTTGGGTTGGCGAAGGGCCGCGTAGCCGACAACGCCTGCCGCCACCGCGGCGCCGGCGCAGCGAATGGATTTCCCCAGCAACTGCCGTCGGGATATCTTGGGGTCTGGCGGCATCAGGTCGCTCGCCCGCCCAGGGCCTGCCGCGCGGAAAGGGCCTGCGGCAACCCGCATGATTCCAGCCGCCCGCACCCGCGGCAGATGAACCGATTGTCGCACGGCGGTTCGCCGCCCGACGACGGCGCCGCCAGCAGGTTCCGCCTCACCAGCGCGCCGGTCAGGACAGCCAACGCCGCCGCGCCCGCCGCCTGAACCGCTCCGCGAAGCAGCCCGCGACGGGTCAGGGATGTCTGATGACCGAAGGTTTTCCTCCGAGAAAGTCTCGCAGCGCCGACAGGCAAGCCGACGTTAGATCCAGCTTGCTTGTCAGCGCCGTTGGGGGCACCACCTGGCGTTTTGGAACTCGCATTACACTCGCAGTACCGAGAACTTTCACTCATGAGTTGCCCTCGTTGTCACTCCCTCACCGGAGGTCGGTCTGGTCGCGCTCCGCTTCGGTACAAACACGCGAACCTTCGAGACCGCTGGGTCGAGCACGTACACGACACCGTCGTGGCCGACGGCTACGTCGGGCGCCGCCTCGACCGCGAGCTTCTTGAGTTCCGGGAATTGCGCGGGGCCGGCGACGATGGACTGGAACTTCGCACCGTCCGGGCCGTCAGCCGAGAATATCTTCACCATCGCCAGCTCGCCCTTTTCGGCAGTCACGATTCGGCCGTCCGTAAAAAACGCGAACGACGCGGGATTGCAGCAGCCGCTGAACCCCTCCTTGTCCGTCGAGGCCTTGCCCCACGACCATTCCAGGTTGCCCTGCATCGTGTAGGCCTCAATACGCAGCCGCCCCGGATTGGCCACCCGCAAGAGGCCGTCCGGCGCCAGCGCGATGTGGAAATGCCCGCTGGGAATAATCAGCCCGTCGATGCCTTTGGCCTTGTCCGCCTTGCCGATCTGCCCCAGCATCTTGCCGGCCGTGTCGTAATGCCACACGACCCGGTTGCCCCAGTCCCCGACGAAAACGTCCTGCCCGCCCGCCGCGATGGAGGTGATGTCCGCCTTCTGGCCCAGCGTCGGCCACTTGGCCTTCGAACCGGCGCGGCTGGCGACTTCCACGTGGTCCTTCATGCCGACGTACCACAGGCCCGCGCAAACGGCCACGCAATGCGGCGGCGAGGACAACGGCGTCACGACGGGGCTGCCCTTGCCGCGGCGGCACACGGTGATCTGTGAGTCGCCGGCGAGATAAATGTTGTCCGCGTCATCGACCGTCATCGAGCGGACCTTCATCCCGGTCGGCGAAAAAGGAATCGCCTCCGTTTCCTCGTACGCGAGGCTCTCGGGCGGAAACTGGCGGTATTGCGAGAGGTCCAGATTGAAGCTCTCGCCCAGCGGGTTGCCGCCGTCGTCGGCCTTCTTCTTGCAGCCGGCAGCGGCCACGGCGCAGACGAGCGCCACGGCCAGGGCGGCCTTTCCAAATGTCCGCGATCCATTCATTCCGACACCATGTTCACAACGTATTCTATATCATATCAACCCGCGGACATAGCTTTTGCACCGGGCACAACAAAAACTGCTTCGCCACGAATTACGCGGATTACGCGAAAACAGAAAAGACAGGAGGGATCAACAACGAAGAAACAACACATTTCGCGAAAACGGCAAAGAAGAAGCATTCTCTTTTTCTTTGCGGTTTTCGCGTCCGGGTTGTTTCTTGCCGTTTACATCTTTTGCAGTTGTTGTTTTCGCGTAATTCGCGAAATTCGCGGCTATCTTTTTTTGAGCAAACAGGAACCTCTCAAAACTCGCGAGATTCTGTTATGATATCAGGGGTTTCTAAAAGGATGACTGCATTGACTGACACAGAACGAATTCAAACGTTACGGCAGCGTTGCCTGGCCCGCAAGCACCAGTCGTGGGTGGACGCGCCCACGATCAGCGCCGCGTCGCTGCGGGCGTCGGAGCAGGTCGAATCCTGGCCGCTGCGGCGAGGGCTCCTGTCCCGTGACCGCCTGAGCGGGGCCCGGTTCGACATCGACGATTGCGAAATGCTGGCCGGGAGAATGCGGAAAGCCGACGCCACCCCGGAACAGGAGCAAGAGGCCAAGAAGTATCTTTCGGCCTACACCTGGCCGGGCGGGCAGACCGGCCATTGCGAGCTGGACCTGCAAGAATTGTTCGCGGTCGGAATCGCCGGCCTGCGCAGCCGAATCGCCGCTGTGGCGCCCCCAAGCCCGCTTGGGGGTGGGCTTGGTTGCGCAAGTCTTCCCAGACACCCCCAAGAAGACTTGGGGGTGCCACCCAAGGCCATTACCTACCGCACGTTCGTGCTGGCGCTGGATGGGCTGGAGGCGATGATCCTCCAGGCCGGCCAAACCGCCCAGGACGCGATGGCCGGCGCGGATGCCTCTCGCCGGGCCGAACTCGGCGAGATCGCCGATTCCTGCCGGCGCATCGCGACCAATCCCCCGCAAACTTTCCGCGACGCCATTCAACTGCTCTGGTTGGCCGACCTGGCCACCATGCACGGCGACATGACTTGGCTGGTCGTCCCCGGACACATCGACCGCACGCTCGCGCCGTTCTACGAGGCCGACCTCGCGGCCGGGCGAATCACCCGCGATCGCGCCTTACTGCTCATCGAGAGCCTGTACCTGCTCATCAACGAGGCCGTTCCCGACGGCCTGGCCATGTCGGTCATGGTCGGCGGACGTGACGCCGCCGGACGCGACCTGACCAACGACCTTTCGTATTTATGCCTGGAGGCGATCCGGCGGACGAAGTTCATCTATCCCACCGTCGGCATCTGCTGGCACGAAGGCACGCCGCCGGGGCTGGTCGATCTGGCCGTCGAACTGGTGGCCAAGGGCTATCCCACGCCCGCGTTCTTCAACGACGGCACCATTCAAAAAGGCATGGCCGCCCTGGGCGTTCCGGCCGGGCAGGCGTGCAGCTACATCAACTCCACGTGCGTGGAAATCACGCCGGTCGGCTCGAGCAACGTGTGGGTCGCCTCGCCCTACCTGAACCTCTGCCAGTTCCTGCTGGACGAGATCGCGGAGCAAGCGACTCGTGACGCGGACGTCTCGCCCGCGTATGTCGCGGACGTCCCGTCCGCGTCTGTCGTTTCTTCTTTTTCCTCTGATTCTTCTTCTCAACAACAACAGCAGCGGCAAGACGCGGACGGGACGCATGCGTCACACGCGGACAAGATGTCCGCGTCACACGAGGGCTAGACGCCCTCGTCACAATTCGAGAACTTCCTCGCCGGTTATTACCGCCGCCTCGCCCGCGAGATCGCCAAGGAGGTCGCCGTCCAGGACAATTGCCGGCGCAACGAGCGGGCCCCCCACGGCGGCAAGCCGCTTCAGAGCGTCTTCACGCGGGACTGCATCGCTCGCGGGCTGGACATCGACCGCGGCGGCGCGATCTACAACTGGGTGGAATGCTCGTTCGTCGGCATGGCCAACCTGGCCGACTCGCTCCTGGTCATTCGCGAGGAAGTGTTCGCCAAGCGCACGATCACGTTGGCCGATCTCAAGGCGGCCATGGAGTCGAACTTCGCGGGCATGGAGCCTCTGCGGTTGCGGCTGCTCAACGGCCAGCCCAAGTACGGCAACGACTGCGCCCAGGTGGACGCCCTGGTGGCCCGCACGGCCACGTTCTGCCAGGCCCAGTGCGCCACGCACAAGATCTGGCCCGACGACAGCCCCTTCGTGCCCGGCGCGTTCTGCTGGGTCATGCACGAAGTTCTTGGCCGCCAGACCGGCGCCACGCCCGACGGCCGCAAGGCGGGCTTCCCCTTCGCCGACGGCGGCGGGCCCGCGCAAGGCCGCGAGCGACTCGGGCCCACGGCGGCCATTTTGTCCGCGACCTCGTGGGACCACTCGCCGATGATCGGCGGCCTCGCGTACAACATGAAGTTCAACTCCGCCCTGCTGGAAGGCGCCGCCGCCCGCGATCGCTTGCGGGACCTGGTGATTACCTATCTCCGCCGAGGCGGTTTCGAGACGCAGATCAACGTGGTGGACCGCTCGACCCTGCTGGCGGCGCGAGAGCATCCCGAACAATATCGCGACCTCGCCGTCCGCATTGGCGGATACGTGGACTACTTCACCCGCCTCTCGCCCGAAATGCAGGAAGAGGTGCTCATGCGCACGGAGTTCGCGGAGCTATGATCGCTTGCGTTGACCAGGGTTCAGGCCGTATTCGACGCGGGCTAATGACGAATGACCAATGACGAATAAAGAGTTTCTGAATTGTTTTTCTTTGCGTTCTTTGCGTTCTCTGCGGTGAGTCTCTTTGTTGTGGTTTTATGAACGGAATGATTTTCGACATTCAGCGTTTCAGCATTCACGACGGCCCGGGAATCCGGACCACCGTTTTTTTCAAGGGTTGCCCGCTGGGCTGCAAGTGGTGCCATAATCCCGAGGGCATTTCGCCCGCCCCGGTGCTGTCGTTCATGGCCTCCAAATGCATCGGATGCGGGTACTGCTTCCGCGCCTGCACACGGGCCGTGCATTCCATGCACGGCGGCAAGCACGTGATGGACCGCTCGCGGTGCGAGGTATGCGGACGCTGCGCGGCCGAATGCCATGCGCAAGCGTTGGAGTTGGTTGGCCGCCGCGCGAGCGTCGACGAGGTCATGGCCGAGGTGCTCGCGGACCGGGCGTTTTACCAGACTTCCGGCGGCGGAATGACGCTCTCGGGCGGCGAACCGCTCATGCAGGCCGAGTTCGCCCTGGCCTTGCTGCGGGCCGCGAAAACCGAACGCCTGCACAATTGCGTCGAGACCAGCAGCTTCGTTTCCTGGACGAATTTCGAGCGAGCGTTGCCTTTGACGGACCTGTTCCTTTGCGACGTCAAGGACACCAACGACGCGCGGCACATGGCCAACACCGGCGTGTCCAACACGCTGATCCTGTCGAATATTCGCCGCCTGCACGAGGCCGGGGCGAACCTCCGCCTCCGCGTGCCTCTGGTGCCCGGATGCAACGACGCGCAGGACAGCCTGGACGGTCTGGCCAAGCTCGCGGCCGAACTGCCGCGGATCGAGGGCGTGGAAATTCTGCTCTATCACAAGCTGGGCCTGGGCAAACATCAGCGGCTGGGCACTCACAATCCGCTGGAGTTCGACCCGACCCCAACCGCCAAGGATCGCCGTGACGACTGGATCGCGCAACTGCGACAAAAGGGCGTGAAGGTTTTGAACGAATGAATTGATGGGTGCCATGCCCAAGTCTGCGCGGGCATGGGGAAATTGCAGATTGCAAATTGCAGATTTCAAATTGAGGAAACGGCGAAGAACCGGCTTTGCCTCTTCAATGTGCAATATGCAATTTGAAATTTTCAATTCCCCCATGCCCGCGCAGACTTGGGCATGGCACCCGGCACCAGGAAGGTGCTCTTCGCTGTTCCCTAGTGCCTATCGCCTAATGCCTATTGCCTTCTTTTAAGGAACGATTATGAGCGGTGTTCATGGTGTCATCGCGTTGGCGGCGGCGGACGTGCTTGGGGCGGACTTGCGGGAGTTGTTCGCGCCGTATCGGGCCGACCTCGACAAGGCGGCGTGGTATCCCGATTCGCTCGGGGACAAGAAAATGCCGGAGGCGGCCAAGCTCGCCATCGACCCCGAGGCCGACCGGTTCTGGTATCCCGACGAACCGCAGACCGACACGCAGCGGCGGCTGTATGAGTTGACCGACACCGAGGCCCGCACCGGCGTGACGGCGTTACGGCAGGCGTACCTGACCGAGCATTACCTGCGGGCGGCCGTGCAGGCGGCGCGGGCGGGCGACGTGAAGGCGGCCGTGAAGTTCTGCGGCGTTTATTCGCACACCATCGCCGACACGGCCGAGCCGATCCACGCGATCAACCCGGACATTATCGACCTGGTGGTTCCGCCGCCGACCAGCCACATGTCGCTGGAGTTGCACGCCGGGGTCGAATGCTTGGGTGCCCCCGTGGACATCCGCAGCCACCAGCCCAGGCTGCTCGGCCGGAACGTCGAGCAGGCCATCATGGGCGCCATCGCCGGACTGGTCCATGCCAAGCAGGTTGGCGCCGCGCAAACCGTTCCCATCGTCCAGGCCCTGTACGCCGACAACCGCGCCGAGGCCACGCGACTGTCCTCGCTCGCGCAAAGCGAGTCGGCCCGCCAGACGGCGGATTTCATGTACACGGTCTTCTGGCTGGCGAATATTGCGCGGCGACCATCCCCACTTTCTGCGCGGCGGCCATCCCTGGCCGCCGCGTCCGCCGCTACCGAAGGTGGCGGCCAAGGATGGCCGCCCCCCATAGATGGAGGCTCGCCCGCCGCGTCCGCCGCGAACGCCAGTTCGCTCGACCTTTGCCGCTACCCCTACGTCGGCTGCCTGGTGGACATGCTCTACCGCTACAGGCCGATGGTCGATCTTTCGCTGATCCCCTACTCCGGCGGAAAGAGCCACCCGCTCTCGCTGCGCACGGCCTCGGGCGGCATCGAGCAGGTTCACGGCCTGGGCGTGGCGCCATACCTTGGCCCGCCGTACACGCCGGACCACCATCGCGTAACGACCATTGACTACTTCCTCATTCCCGGCGCGTACAACATGTTCCGCGCGCGGGTCGGGGCCAATCCGCTGTTCAAGACCGGCATCGTCAAAATGGTCTTCCGCGTCCTTGCCGACGGCAAGGAAGTCTTCCGCTCACGCGACCTCCTGCCCACGGACGCCGCCCTCGAAGTCGCCGCCGACATCGCCGGCGCCCGCTGGCTGACCCTGTCCATGCACTTTTCCTCCAACCCCACCTTCGAGGACGTGCAGCGATTGGTCTCGATCACATGGCCCAATCACGGCGTCTGGGCGGAGCCCAGACTCGAATGACGATTGACGATTGACGATTGGAAAATCGGGGACTGAGACCGATTCCGTCTGCGGAATCGGTGTCTGTCCCCGATTTTAACGCCCGTCCCAATGCCTGAACGCAATTGATCCCAGACGGCCAGGATACCCCAGACGGCCCGGATTTGGCTTTTACCAAAATCGGAAGGTCCGATCAAAAATAATTCTTGACTATTTTCTTGGTCGGCAAAAAATTCGGTACTGGCCAGCCAAGGACTTACGGCGACCCGTTTTTCCAAAAAGCGGCTCTTCTTAACAAATGGCCCGAAAACGACCCTATATATAGAGGCGCGTGTTTTTTCGCGCGCCCCTGACGGGTCTTATGAGAGGCCCGACGACGATTGGACGACCTAAGTACAGCGCCCCAGAGGAAAGGGGTGGAAAGGACATTCCCTCTTTGCAGTTGCTTTTTCTTCGCCCCGCAGGGGCGGTAGATTTGTAGCCCACCGCGTAAGCGGTGGGGATCCTGACGAACGGATAGGCCAGCCCCGCAGCGGGGCGACACTACGCGCGGGGGCTTTCTATCGCCCCTAACGGGGCTTGACCGCTCGCCGCCGTTGTCCCACCGCTTACGCGGTGGGCTACAAATCTACCGCCCCATCCGGGGCGAGGAAACAACAAGGAAACAGCAACAGCCGGGAAGAAAATCCTTTCCGCCCCCAACTTCTGGGGCGGTGCACTAAGAGTAGAGGTAAGCAAATGACAGACGACGACTGACGAGTGACGAAAATCGAATACGGGAAGAGACCCGGATGCGAGGTCTTCGCCGCCACCCCAAGCGGCCAACGGCGGGATTGCAACGATGACCCGATTACAGGATGAAGAAATGCTTCCGAATCCTCTTAATCGGTTAATCCGGTAATCCCGCTCCAGGACCCTGGTGCGACGGCTGGCCCCCAACGGTGAAGGAATCACCATGAATAATACGAAAAAACACGCGAGAAGACAGTTTGGAATCGATAACTCAATACGCAAAAGACACTTGTCGATTTGCAGGCTGGTTCCAGTGGCTTCCCAACGGGTTCTAATGAGCCGCCTGCCGGTTCTAATGAGCCGCCTGCCCGTTCCGGTGGCTTCCCAACGGGTTCTCATAGGTTACGAATACATGCTACAACCGGGCATCCGCCCGCGTGCAACGCGTCCCTGCGGGACTAAGTTGCACGCCCTACGACGACCGGGTTGTTCTTGCACAGCCCGGCCGCATCTGCTGAAATGTCGCGAGCAGTTCAACCACGCTCGCCAAGTTACTAAAGGAATGACTATGAAAACGTTTCCCGCGATGTTCGCGATCTTCGCACTGATGCTGCTGGGCCTCTGCCCGCTCCGGGCCGCCGACTATCACGTCGCGGCCGCCCAACCGGGCGCGTCCGACGACAACCCCGGCACGGCCGCCAAACCTTGGAAGACCATCGCCAAGGCCGGCGCCGCCGCGCAGGCCGGCGACACCGTGCTGATCCACGCGGGCAGCTACGCGGAGGAAGTCACCGTCAAGAACGCCGGCACGCCGGACAAGCCCATCGTGTTCAAGGCGTACGCCGACGACGAGGTGCTCATGGACGGTGCCGACACCATCGCCGGCGACAAGTGGCAGCCCGCGCCCGGCGCCAAGAACATCTACGCGCTGGCCATGGACCGCGACCCCGGCCAGGTGCGCGTGGACGGCAAGGCCGTGTACGTGAAGGTGGACCAGACTCAGCGCGAGTATCCCCGCGCGTACAAACTCGGAACGCTCGCCGACGCGGACAAGAACTTTTATCAGTATGACGCCAAGGCCAAGAAGCTGCTGCTCAACCTCGGCGGCGACTCGCCGGCCAAGCACGTCGTCCGCGTTCCGATGCGCAACTGCGCGTTCGTGCTGAACACCCATTGCCGTCTCGCGGGCATCCACGCGCAGCTCTACGTGAACACGGCGATCTTCGCCGGCGGCGACGATGCCGTGGTGGAAGATTGCCTCGTGACCGATTCGGGCGGTGGCGTTTGCGTGGCCGGTTGGGACCGCCGAGGCGTGATCGTCCGCCGCAACACGGTCATCGGTTCTCTGGGCAGCGGCATCTTCCTCCAGGACCGCCCCACCGGCTGCCTGATCCAGGACAACCTGGCGATCCGCTGCACGCTTAACCCCGCGTGCGAGGATTGCTGGATCGGCAGCATCAAGATGAACTCCGCCGCCGACACGGTGTTCGCTCACAACGTGGTTCTCGAGGCCGGCAACCCCAACACCGACTGCGGCCACGACGGATGGGCGCTGTGGGGCGACATCAACATCGTGCGGATCATGTACGTCGGCAACGCCTGCGCCAACAACAAGGAGGCCGGGCTGTACATCGAGTACGCCATGGGCGACACGCGGGCGTACTTCAACACGTCGTACCGCAACGGCCACGGAATCACCTGCCGGCAATCGCAGCGCGGCGTGTTCATGCGGAACCTCGTGCTGGAATGCCGCGGCAGCGGACTGGCCACCTGGGGCGGCGACGCACCCTACTCCACCACCGACAACGTTTTCGCGCACAACCTCGTGCGCGACTGCTCGCCCGCGATCTGGTTCGCCATCGAGCAGCCGAACTTCGCGGACTACAACACCTATTGGATCAAGAAGGACGGAGTCCTCGCGCAGGGCGAAGCGCCCAAGGGCGGCAAGACGCCGCAGTATAAGGAACTCACCGATTGGACCAAGGCCACCGGCCACGACGCGCACAGCCAGGTTAAGGACGCACAGCCTGCCGACGTCGGCCTGGACACCGTGACCTTCCGCGTCGCCGACGCGAAGGATCCCTCGCAGGTGCTGATGATGGTCGGCAACGGCGGGTGCGAGTGGGAAGACCCTGCCGGGCAGAACATCCTGCCGTACTTCTGGCGGCCGGGATCGGGCGACGGCGTGGAGCACAAATTCCCCTACGCCGCCTATTGCGGCCTGGAAGGCGGATGCGAGGCGCTGGCCTACGGCGGCGCCGGCGGGAACGTTTCGCTCCAGTTGGATTCGGCCTCCGACCCCAAGGCGCCCAAGTTCGCGCACGGCGGACTGCGATACATCAAAATCGACGGCCAGAAGCCCGCGGACATGTGCAAGGACGGCCTTGGGTTCTGGAGCCCCAGCCTGCCGGCCCGCGCGGGCGACACGTACGACATCAGCTTCTTCGTGCGAGGCAAGGACCTCAATGCGAACGGCGTCAACCGCATCGCAGCATTCGCGGAATTCACCGACGCGACCGGCCAGCACTGCAAGCGAGCGTCCGTGTTCAGTCAGGATGGGGCCATAAGGCTGCTGACCGGCACGTTCGACTGGACCAACATCGCCGGCCCGGTCAAGGTGCCCGACGGCGCCAAGCGAATGCGCGTGTTCCTGGGCATGCTGCCGGCGACCGGGCAACTGATGCTGGACGATATTTCGATCAAGGTGAAGTGATTTTTCATAACGGCCAAACGAACAGTCAGGAGTGATCATGTCCTTTTTGTCCGCACAGTTTTTCGGAAAGTCGATCGTCAAGCAGGCCTCGATGTACGTGGTCCTGCCGCCCGGAAAGGGCCCGTTCCCCGTTTTGTACCTGCTTCATGGCCTCAGCGACGATCACACGATCTGGCACCGCCGCACGAGCATCGAGCGGTACGTCGAAGGCCGGAACCTCATCGTCGTCATGCCCGACGGCGGGCGAAGTTTCTACTGCAACGATCCTCGCCCCGCCGGGCTGGCGTACGAGGACCACATGGCCAACGACGTGGTGGAATTCGTGGACCAGACCTTCCCCACGATCGCCACGCGTCGGGGCCGGGCCGTCGCCGGCCTGAGCATGGGTGGATACGGCGCGACGATGCTGGCCTTGCGGCACCCAGACGTTTTCTGCGCGGCCTGCTCGCACTCCGGCGCGGTGGGATTCTGCCACAGCCGGCATGACATTAACGGCATCGACCCGGCCGACATCCTGCCTCGCGAACGCTACGACTGCCACCGGTTGGCGGCCGGGCTCCTTCGCGCGCGATCGCGCAAAATCAAGAATG
>CAZYDC010000072.1:0-13808 GCA_964646065.1 uncultured Planctomycetaceae bacterium
GGGCATCTCGCCGGGCGAACTGCTCAACCTGATGCTTAAGAAGGAAGGCGAGGCGGTCGAACGCGACGAGGTGATCGCCCAGACCAAACCGTTCATCAAGTGGTTCCGCAGCAGCGTGAAGTCGCCGGCCAAGGGCACGCTCGAAACGGTCTCGCAGGTGACGGGGCAGGTGATGGTGCGATTGGCGCCCAAGCCGCTGGACGTTCGCGCGTACGTGGACGGCATAGTGGTCGAGGTGTTCCCGAACGACGGTGTCGTGATCGAGACGGCCGGGGCGCTGGTGCAGGGCATTCTGGGCATCGGCGGCGAGGTGACGGGCGAGATCGCGGTCGTGGGCGACGGCCCGGCCGACGTGATCGAACCGGGCGACCTGACGCCCGAGCTCAAGGGCAAGATCGTGGTGGCCGGGTCGCTGGTGAACCGCGCGGTGTTCGACCGTGCCACGCAGATCGGCATCGCGGCGTTGGTGACGGGCGGGTTCCACGACAGCGATTTGCGGCAGTTGCTGGGGTACGACCTGGGCGTGGCGATTACCGGTCACGAGGCGATTCGCCCGACGCTGATTATCACCGAGGGTTTCGGCGGGATCGCGATGGCCAAGGGTACGCACGAACTGCTCAGCGCGCACGCGGGTCAGCGCGCCTCGGCCAACGGGGCGACGCAGATTCGCGCGGGCGTGCTGAGGCCGGAGATCATCATCCCGCGGTCCGCCCGCCCGGCGGGGGCCGGCAAGGGCGGATGGTCGATGGAATCTGGGTTGACAGCCGGTTGCCCGGTTCGTATTATCCGCGAGCCTGGTTTTGGGCGGCTGGGCGTGGTCAAAAGTCTGCCGCCCGAGGCCCAGCGAGTCGAGTCGGAAGCCAAAGTCCGCGTTGTGGAACTGGAGTTCCCCGACGGTCAGACCCTGTTGGTGCCCCGCACCAACGTTGAGGTGATGGGATCTTGAAGGCCTGCAATCGATCTGCCGTGCGCGTGTCCGCCTGGTGCCTGTGGGCGCTGGTCGCGGCGTGTTTCGCGACGGTCGCCCAGGCGCAGTCGGAGGCCCCGGCCGGCGCTGCGGCCGCCACGACCCAACCGGCCGCGGCGATGGCTCCAACCGGCAGACCCACCAAGTCCCTGACGGCGGAGGAACTGCCCGATCCCCAGAGTTTCAAGGCCGGGTACAAGCCCGGTGACGACGGCAAGGCCATCGTGGTCGAATGGGCCCGACCCGTTAAGGAGAACAGCCAAGTCCAGTACGTGTTGGAGATGGCCCGGACGCCCGAGGACCTGGCCTTGGACAATCCGGAACTGAGGAAAGAGAAGGTCAGAGAGAAAATCATCCTTCCGATGTTGCCGGACAAGGGCGACAAGTACCAGACGGAGATCGTTCCTGCCGGCCCGCAGTTTTTCCCGCTGCCGGAGTTCGACATCGTTCCGGCGATCAAGGCGGCCCTGGACGAAAAGGTGCTGACGCCGCAAGAGGCCGCCAAGGCGATGAAGATTAAAGCCTTCATAGATCGCCAGGAAGGCAACACGGTCTCGGCCGCGGAGCCCGCCGCCGCTACGGCGCCCGCCTCCATGACGGCCACCACTTCCAGCCAGCCCGCCTCGGCGGCCAAGCCGGAGGAGCTGTCCGACGAAGACGGCCAGTGGTACGGTAAAGTCAGGACGTACCTCGAAAACCGGGCGAAGCTTCGCGACTTCGCCACGCCCCAGAAGAATTGGATCACCCCCGATCAGATGAACCGGGCCCTGGCGGCGCTGAGCTCGGAGTTCCGAGACGAGAAGACGCCCCAGGCCAAGGACGAAATCACCTGGCTGGGCTACCTGATGGGGTATCTCAAGAAGAAGGAAGACGACCAGACCAAGGAAAAAGAGCGGGCCATCAACGGCTCGACGTGGTATTTCCGTCTGGCGGCGGCGCGGGACGGGCAGAGGACGTACGTGAGCGGCGGCGGTCAGCCGATTGTGCTGTCGGCCCACGGGCAGGTGTCGATCTTTATGATCGGCAAGCTTAACAACCTCGTCTTCTCGCTGATTTTCTGCGGGATCGTGTTCGCGTTCATCCAGATCGCCAAGCGCAGGCCGAACCTGTTCATCCGCAAGATCGCCGGGCTGGAGGCCATGGACGAGGCCATCGGGCGGTCCACCGAGATGAATAAACCCGTGTTCTTCGTGCATGGCCTGGGCGACATGAGCGACGTGGCGACGATCTCCTCGGTGAACATCCTGGGTCGTGTCGCCACCAAGACCGCCGAGTACGACAGCCGCGTGAAAGTGATGAACATCGACCCGATCGTCACCGCGGTCAGCCAGGAAGTCGTGCAGCAGTCGTATCGCCAGGCCGGGCGCCCGGACGCTTTCAACCCGGACGACGTGACGTATGTGGCCAGCGATCAGTTCAGCTACGTCGCCGCGGTCAGCGGACGAATGGTCCGTGAGCAGCCCGGAGCGATCTTCCTGCTGGGCTCGTTCATGGCCGAGTCGCTCCTGCTGGCCGAAACGGGCGCCTCCACGGGCGCCATCCAGGTGGCCGGAACGGACCAGTTCACGCAGTTGCCGTTCTTCATTACCACGTGCGACTACACGCTCATCGGCGAGGAGTTGTACGCGGCCTCGGCCTACCTGTCGCGCGAGCCCAGGCTGCTGGGCAGTCTTCGCGGGCAAGACGTGGGCAAGGCCTTCCTGATGATCACGATCATCCTGTGCTGCATCGCCCTGACGGTGGGATTGGCCACGGGGCACCACATGGATTGGCTGCGGGAAATATTCAAGGCGATGGATTAAGGCCAGAGAACTTTATGATATTCAAGAAAGCCATAATCCCACTGATCCTGGTATTCCTGATAGGAGTGCTGGGCTTTGTGCTGCAGTACATCAGCCACCCCGTGTCCGGGGAGATCCAGGAAGAAGTCAGCGCCGGGTTCAAGGTCATCGGCGGCTTTGGAATTTTCCTGGGCGCCTACAGCCTGCTGCACATGCACGTGACGAGGATTCGCCGCCGCCTGGAGGGCTGGGGCTATAGCATGTTCGTGTTCCTGGGCGCCGCCTTCATGATTATCGTGGGCCTCTACAACGGCGGGCATGGGCCTCTGAAGGATGTGCCCCCCACGGACCCCGAGTACTCCAAACTCATGTTGAACTGGGGCTACAATTACATTTATGTTCCCTGCTCGGCGACGATTTTTTCGATCCTGGCCTTCTTCATGGCCTCGGCCGCCTTCCGCACGTTCCGGGCCCGCAACCTGGCCGCGGCGCTGCTGTTGATCGCGGCGCTCATCGTCATGTTCGGGCGCGTGCCCGTCAGCGAGTGGGTCAGTTGGAAGGTCTTCGGAAATAAGGACGTGTTCAGCGCGGCGACGGACTTCATCATGGAAGGCCCCAACCTGGCCGCCAAGCGAGGCATTACGCTGGGCATCAGCCTGGGCGCGATCTCACAGTGCTTGCGAATCCTGCTGGGCATCGAGAGGTCCTACCTGGGAGGAGGTGACTGATGGCCGGTTCTCAAGCCGAGGTCCGAAAAATCAACATCTGGCGAAGGGTGATCTTCGTGCTGGTCGCCCTGGCCGTCATCATTCCCTGCCTGCTCAAGATCCAGTTGCCCGGCAGGCCCAACCACTGGGCGGAAAAAGTCTACGACCAGGTCGAGACCCTCAAGCCCGGTTCGCACGTCCTGATGTCCTTCGATTACGGGCCTTCCTCGCAGGCCGAGCTGTACCCCATGAGCAAAGCGATGCTCCTGCACTGTTTCAAGAAGGGCGTGATCCCGCTGCTGATGACGCACGACCCGACCGCCCTGGACATGATGATGGGAATCTGCCAGGAAGCCGTCGCCGAGGCCAAAGCCCGGTGGCACAAAGATATGGTTTCCGGGCGCGATTATGTGATCCTGGGCTTCCGCCCCGGCGGAGCAATGCTGATCGTGAACATGGGGGAGAACTTCAAGGGCGCGTTCGACAAAGATACCGAAGGCATAGCCACCGCGGACATGCCCGCCCTCAAGGGCGTGAATTCACTCAAGGACATCAACCTGGGCGTGGACTATGCCTCGGGCGGCGCGCCGCAAATGTGGATCGCCTACGGCGCGGACAAGTTCAGCTTTCCGCTGGTGGTCGGGACGACGGCCGTGCAGGCGCCGGACATGTACATTTACCTGCCCTCGGGCCAGATCAAGGGCCTGTTGGGCGGGCTTCGCGGCGCCGCCGATTACGAAACCCTGATGGACATGGCGGACAAGGGGCCCGCCAACAAAGGAATGCCCCCGCAGTCGGCGGTTCACGTGCTTCTGGTGCTGCTGATCCTGGGCGCCAACGCCCGAATGTTCTACCGGCGATTTCGCGGAAAGAAGGTTTGACGCATGGCGGAGTTACCGCAACCATCCTCCGGAAAACGATCCAACATCGAAATGGGCGCGCTGGCCCTCCTGGTGGTTGTGTTCCTGGCGGTCAGCCTGATTATCCAGAAGCCCTTCCGCCCGGGCGCAAACCTCAGCCGCTGTATCGGCGTCATCGTCGCCGCGGGGCTGACGCTCATCATGTACAGCTTCCTGTACCGCGACAACCCCCTGTTCAAGATCGCCGAGAACCTCTACGTCGGCATCGCCCTGGGGTACACCGCCATCCGGATCTCCTGGCAGCAGGCGCTGAGGCCTGAGGTGTACGAACCCATCTTCTGCGCCCCGACGTCCGATGCGTTCTGGATCGCCTTGGCACACCGGGCGCTGCCGATCATTCTGGGCCTCCTGCTCATCACGCGCGTCTCTCGAAAATACGGCTGGCTCAGCCGCTACTCGTACGCCCTGATGATCGGCTGGGGCTCGGGCATGGCCATCGAGGTGACCACGCACACGTTCATTCTCAAGCAACTTCAAACGGCTGTCGCCCCGATTCAGACCGGAGTGGGAAGCGCGGCCGCGGCGATGGCATGGTACAGTTGGCCGTACTTCACCGGCGTGATCCTGCCCATTGTCGGCGCGCTGATCGTTATGATCGGCACGGTCGCCGTCCTGTGGTACTTCTTCTTCTCCGTCGAACACAAACGCGCCGGCGGGGCGCTGTCCAAACTGGGTATCCTGTTCCTGATGGTTTCTTTCGGCGCCTCGTTCGGATACACGGTCATGGGCCGAGTCTCCCTGCTCATCGGCCGCGTCCAGTTCCTGCTGTTCGAGTGGCTTAAAATCCCCAGATAGACCGCCGCGTTACGCGAAAACAACAAAGATAATCACAAAGCGCACCAAGCACACCAAGAGCACCAAGAAAAGCATAAAGTGCCATAAGTGAGGCGTCTTGCTGTTCCGCTTGCGGCTTAGCATCTGTTTCTTCTTCCCCGTGAACAAAAACAAATGCTAAGTCGCAAGCGGAACAACAAGAACTGAATCGCCGTTTCTTCGCCGTTTGAATCCTTTCTCTTTCTCTGCGTTCTCTGTGTCTCTGTGGTGAATGTTGTTTCTTTTTCAGGCCTGCAGCGACGCCCGAATCGCCGCGGGGCAGTTGGTCGTGATGGAATCCACGCCAAGTTCCGCGAACCGCCTGGCCGTGGCGGGCAGGTCCACCGTCCAGGCGTGAAACCCCTTGCCCGCCTCCCGCAGCTTCCGCACGAACGTGCGATCCACGCACTCGTGCGCGTTGGCGTCCAGGCCGTCCGCGCCGCATTCGTCGAGCACCTTCAGGATCTCCTCGATCGTCGGCGTCCAACCGCCGCGCAAACCGTGGAAGCCGCACAACCAACTGGTGTTGACCTGCGGCAACCGCCGCTTGGCCTCCGCTAAAACGGCCGAATCGAAGCTGATGACCATCAACTGCGAAAGGGGGAATTGGGTGCGATGGAGTTCCGCCCGCACCGCCCCCACGATGGCCGGGCCGGACTTGAGCTCCAGGAAAACCCTTCCGCCCTTGGGCACGGTCGCCAGCACCTCGGCCAGCGTCGGGATACGCTCGCCGGCGAACGGCGCACCCCGATGCACGCCCACGTCGAGCTTGCGCAGCTCTTCCAGCGTGCAGTCGCCGATCTTCAAATCGGCGTTGCCGGTGCGGCCGGTCGTTCCGTCATGCATGCAGGCGATCTGCCCGTCGCGGGTGAGGTGGAAATCCGCCTCAATGGCGTCGGCGCCTTGCTCCCAACCCAACCGAAAAGCGAGAAGCGTATTTTCCGGCGCGTCGCTGGACGCGCCACGATGAGCGACGATCAGTGGAGTCATTTCGCGGGTTCCTTATCTAATGTAGCCATCCAGGGTGTCCCTATCCTATCGGGCGTTGCCTTTTGCCAAAACTCGAAATCCGAAGCACGAAATCCGAAACAAACTTAAAGCCCGAAACGACAAATTCAAAACAACGTCGGTCCTCTCGATCTGAATCCTCAGAAATCATAGTGTCCAACTCTTCGTTTGTTGTTTTGTCATTTGGATTTGGTGCTTGTTTCGAGTTTCGTGCTTCGAATTTCGGATTTTGCACAGGCAATAAGACGGTTCATTCCTGCTCCACTACGTTATGTCCATTCTTCAATGATATCGTAAGCTTGATCCGGCAGCACGCCCGCCAATCTCGCCAGGTCCAGGATCGTAAATCGCGAGCGGATTTCGTGGGCCCGCGTCAGGGCTTCCAGCAATCGCTGTCGCGTGCAGCCGATATGCTCGGCCTTGTGCGCCGCCGACGCGGCGGCCAGGCAATCGCGAATGACCTCCGGCGGCCGGACCATGGGCCGCAGACGTTGCCGCAAGTTGTCCCAGGCGTTCGGGGCGGCGAGTTTGGCCCTCGCCTCCCGAAGTCGCGGCAGCTTGCGGGCGTACTCGGCCTCGATCAGGTGGCATGGCGACGTTGTTTGTCGCCATGCGCTTGGCGCGGCAGTGTCCCATGCGGAGACATCGATCTTTTCCGCAATCGGCTCAAGCGCCGGCGATTCGCAGGCCAGCACGCGGCGGTACAGTTCGCTGGCGATGATCGTGCCCACGCCCACCTGCCGCCCGTGAAGGTCATGCTCGGCGCCTTGCGCCATGGCGACCATGTCCAGGTAATGGCTGATCAGGTGTTCGCCGCCCGATGCCGGCGCGGAAGTCCCCGCCATCGTCATCGCCGCGCCCGTCAGCAGCAGCGCTTCGTACAAGGCCTGCAGGGCCGTGACGCGGGCATCTTGCCCGTGTGTAGCATGGGCATCCTGGCCGTGTCTTTGCTGTTGTTCTTTTGTTTGTCGTTGTTTTCGTTGTTCCTGTTCTTGTGCCATAGAAGAAACAGAAGAAACATCAGACATGGGCAAGATGCCCGTGCTACGAAGATACAGCGGCTCGATCTCCTCGATGAGCCGCACCGAGCGCTCGCAATAGTAATCGCCGAAGAGCAGGTGATTGCAAAGCCAGTCGGCCGAGCTGACCGACTTGGCCAGCGCGTCGCCCAGGCCCGAGGCGGTTAGTTCGTACGGCGCCGCCGCAAGCACGGCCGGGCTGGATGCCGCGAACTGCGGCGCCTGACCGTCCAGCAGCCGCTTGAGCCCGCCGATGGTCGGCGCGATGTTCGCCGACGTGTATCCGTTCATGCTGGCGGCCGTGGCGAAAGTTACGTGCGGCAACCGCCGGTCGGTGGCGGCCCACTTGCCCAGGTCATTGATCACGCCCGCGCCCACCGGGCAGATGAGGTCGGCATCGGGCAGTTGCGGGTCCAGGCTTTGGCGCGTGCGGTCGTCGCAGACCGGCGACTTTCCCCGCGCGCGGTCCGGCACGATAACCGGCAGGGGCGTCCAGCCGGCGTCGGCGAACGCCGCCGTCACGGCCTCGCCGGCGGCCGCTCGCGTGCGAGCGTCCGTCAGGATTATCACGCGCCGGCCCACCGTCAATTCCAGGCAGGCGTGCGCCAACCGCGCGGCTGCGTCGTCGCAATAAAAGCTGCGCCGCGGCAGGATGTGGTGCGTCCGCCCGCAGGTGCAGTCAAAGGTTGTGCCGAAAAAGGGCTCGCCCATGTTTACCACTGCGCCTCGTCGAAAGGCCCGGTGACTTTGGGCTTGGGTTTTGGCAGGGAATCGATGACCGCCTCGGCCAGCGCCAGGTCGCCCGGCGTGGTGATTTTGATGTTTCGCGGGTCGCCCAAAACCACACTGACCGGGTGGCCGATGGCCTCGACCAGGCCGGCGTCGTCGGTGGCGCTCTTGCCGGACGCGTACGCGCGCAGAAGCAGGTCGCGGGCGAACACCTGCGGCGTCTGGGCCTCCCACAGGTCGGCCCGCGAAACCGTCTCGTCGATCACCCCGGCGGCCGAAACCTTCTTGAGCGTGCCATGCACCGGATACGCCAAAATCGCCGCGCCGGTCTTGGCCGCTTCCTTGAACACCGCGTCCAGCCACAGCGGCGAGACGCACGGCCGCACCGCGTCGTGAACGCACACGAAGTCGGCGTCGGCCGACACCTTGGCCAGCGCGTTGGCCACGCTCTGCGTCCGCGTGTCGCCGCCCTGCGTCACCGCGACGCCCATGAACCCAAGGTTGCCCCCATACCGCTCCTTCATGGTGGGCATGTCCTCGGCCGAGACGACGAGTTGCACCTGTACCACGTCGTCGCGCGACGTAAAGGCCTCCAGCGTGCGGATGAACACCGGCTGGCCCTTGATGCGGGCGAAAATTTTGTTCTGTTTCCCGCCGAAGCGTTTCCCCGCCCCGGCGGCCGCTACGATCACTGATATTTTAGCCATGAACTCACCTCATGTGAGAGCGGTTTCGCGGCCTTGGTTTGCCGGGATCTGACAGAGCGAGAAAATGGAGCAGTCTAAAGTTGACTTAATAGGTTGCCTATGAGGCCGTTGACCTTCTCAGTGTTAAACAGATAATCCAACGCTTCGAGCAATCCATCCTCATCTGCAATGTCCTTTATGCCAGGCAGAAAAGCACTGCTTAGTTTTGCCGGGTAGAACTTGACGGTTTCGTGAGCGAGTCGGAAGAGTTCCGTTTGGTAGTTCAACTCGCCGGCAACGAGAAGAAAGCTATGGACAAACCGCGTGCCCGATGTCGTTGAAACAATGCGGGCTGAGAGTTTCCCAGAGACCTTTGTCTCAAAACGGTCGGCAACCTGCCTCAAAATCTGCACCGGAGGGCGCTGATCGGAAGACGAGAATCCTTTTGCGAATAGGTCAGAGACGGATTTAGCCATTCTTGACTCCTTAGGTATTGCCCAACCGGATAAAGATTGGAAGGTGGTCCGACGCTAAAGCGGCGTTAGGTCGTCCGTCAAAATCCAGCAGGCTTTTCATGCCAATTCTATGCAATACTCTTACGTCGGTAGGTCGAAACATCGGCAACAGGTCCGGTCGAAGAAGCACTTGGTCGAATACATTCCAATAATAGTTCAAATGATCGGCCTGGTGGAAATAATAAGTTCCAGGTGGATTATCTGCAATATCACCCATAAAACCCCACATAGGGTTGTAAAACAATGGGTAGTCCTGGAACCTGATCCGCTTTTCTCGGTCAGCGACCACGCGACGATCCATGACGGCATGGAAGCCGGCGGCTTTTACCATGGCTTCATTGAAAGGAGGAAGGTTGAAGTCACCGATCACGATGGTCCTTTTGTGGTCGGCATCCTTCTCTGCCAAACGAATATAATTCGCAGCGAAGGTGGCTTCCTCCTGAACCGACGTCAGTGAAGTATTATTACTCAAACTTATGTTGTGGATTCCGCCCAGTAGCAGGGCGGGTTGCCCAGGAATAAGAAGTTCCCTGACGTAAATATATGACATATCCCATGTCTTGGCGCCGCACTGAATGGGATCTCTTGTGAATACCGCAATCCGTTTGTTGGTGGTGCCACTGTAAGCGTGAAACAGAGAGCCAGTCTCCTGCGAAAGCATTCCCGCCACATTCGCGTTGGAAATGGGACATTCGGCGGTCACAATTACATTGGCGGAATGCTCGGCAGTTGCCTGAGCCAGCAACTCACAAGCAGTTTGGTTCTGATGCAGATTCCAGAAAAGGATGCCTACCATAACCTACGCCAATCTGTTATCCCGGAGAGAATGCGGATAGCTTAAAGGATGCGACCGGATTGTCAAGACTTATCGCGGGCAGGCGCCGGGCAAACCTACTGGTGTTTCATCCACTCCTCATCCGCCTGGCGGTGGCGCTGGCGGGCCATGTGACCGAAGAGGGCGCCTACGCCCGCGCAGAATCCGCCCACGGCGCAGACGTGTCTGACCGCGAAGTCCATCAAGGCCTGGGGGGAACTCATCGTCCCCGCCGTCAGGACGGCCACCATGGAGATGCCGGAAATCGCGCCGAGCGTTCCGGCCACTATCGCCGACCTCAGCGGGCGGGCCAGTCGCGAGGCGTAGGGAATCACAGCCATGGCCGAAACGGCGACGGTTACCGTGACGGCCACAACCGGCCGCAAGTACGTCGCCGGCAAATAACCGACGAGGAAAAACCCGATGGCCGACCACAGGATCAGGTTGACCCACCGAGTGACCTTCTTGGCGGTGGATTTTGGGTCCGTCATGGCAGCGGCCCTTTCGTCGGCGTGGCGGCGGCGTATTCCCTGGCGATGGGCGTCGCCAGCAGTTTGTCGAATTCCGGTGTGGAAAGCACCCGCCAGTTTTCCTTGTCGCCGGTGACGGTCATTACCGGTTTGCCTTCGAGCGACAGCGCGCTCTTGCCGCCGACCGGCGGCACGCTCAGCGCCGCGGCCCAGACGCCGCAGATCGCCCGTTCGTCCACGACCGTTGCCGAGGGCACCAGGTCGGCGGGCAGGCCCGTTCGCGGATCGACCATGCGGCCGACGCGCCGCGTGCCGAGCAGCCATGACCGCTCGTAATTGCTTCGCGTGCAGACGGCGGACTCGCGGACCCGCACGGTCGCCAGCGGCTTGTCGCCGCCGAAGGGGTTGCGGATCGGGACCAGCCACGCGTCGCCTTCGCCGCACCGGCCGAAGACGCGGTAGTCGTCCCCCAGGTTCACCATTCCGCCGACCACGCCGCGCTGCCGCATCGCCTCGACGGCAAGGTCCATCGCGTACCCTCTCGAAATGCCCGCCAATTCAATGGCCGCGCCGTCCATTTTCTTGCGGGCGCCGCCGCCCAGCAATTCGACCTTGTCCCAGCCGACCTTGGCCAGGGCGCCGGCAACCTCCTGGTCCGTGGGCATCCGTTTCTCGTCCTGGGCCTTCTTCCAGAGCAGCAGCAGCGGGCGGCAGGTCACGTCGAACGCGCCGCCGGTATCCACGGCGTATTGTCGCGCCAACCGCAGCATATCCATCGTCGTCGGCGAGAGCTTGACCGTCTTGCCGGCGGGAGCGGCATTGAAGAGCGAAATTTCCGACTGCGGCTTGTCCGTGCTCGCGAGCGTCTCGACGCGGACCATTTCGGCGGCGGCGGCCTGGATCGCCCGCTGGGCCGTGACCTCCTGCCCCGGCGGAACGACCGCGATCACCCGCGCGCCCACGCCCAGGATGCTCTTGAACTCCGTGCTGACCGCCGTGAGCGCCGGCCTGGTGAAAAACAATTGCCACGCCCCGGCCGCCAGCAAGCCCGCGATCACCACGACCGCCAGCGGCCGCACGATCCGGTTACGCCGCCAGTCGCCGCGGGAACTCATCGGTGTTTCCGCCTAACTGCGGGCTTCCGGTATGTTGCGACGACGGTCGAGTGCATTCCGCCGCGCGGGCTGAATCGCCCTGTCACCGTCATGCTCTGCGGCGCCAGTGCCGACACCAGGTCGTCCAGGATCCGGTTGACCAGGTCCTCATAAAACACGCCCTGGTTGCGGAAGCCCTGGAGGTAGAATTTCAGGCTCTTGAGTTCCACGCATCGCCGGTCGGCGACATACTGGATTTCGATCGTGCCGAAATCCGGCTGGCCGGTCTTGGGGCAGACCGACGTGAACTCCGGGGCCACGTGCGTGATGCTGTAGTCCCGGTGCGGATGAGGATTCGCAAAGACCTCGAATTTATAATCAGTCATGTCTCGCTTTCCCGGTGGACCGCGCAACACAAGTTGGGCATCAGTCCGAGCGGCAGGTTTCATTCTTGACGCTAGAGTTTTTGTCCCTTGTCAATCTGTGGTGCAAGCAAAGGAAACTCCTGTTTGAGCCGTTCGCGATCGCGTGCGCTTTTTTCCTCCAGTTTTCGTTGTTTCCCGAGGGCCTTCTCCTCGACTTCCGTTTGTTGTTTGGCGCAGGCCTCGACAAACCGCGATAAAGGCTTATTGCACCCGCGGCGAGCGCGACGGTGTCTGTAAACAAAAGTATTGTTGTCTTTTCCCGCTTCGGCCCATTGGATCTGAATGAGTCCTTCGATGGCTGGAGTTAACCAACATTCCTTCGGGACATAGGGATCTCGCTCGTCCGATTTCGGAAAAGCGTAGTCGGACAACCATTGGCAAAGGTCTTTTATCTTGACCGTTTTGTCAACTTGGCCATCGATGTTGTAAGTTTCCTGTTCATCCGGCGTAAGGTGTGTGGTAACAGCTCGTTGCACTAAGTCCATCATTGTCGGCAGTGGAGGAGGGCAATCATACATCTCAACAAGCGAAATAAGGGGGTTCAGTGCCAGTTTGTCTGGGTGAATCGGTATGGTGTTCTCAAGTTTTGTCGTCTTGTCTGAATCAGATAGTTTCCCGTACCGGAGTTCAAGGGTGGGCCATTCGCCTCCGCCAGCACGGGAAATAGTTGCGCAACTGACTATAGCGAGGCAACGGGAAACTCCAAACCGTCCCGATTTACAGCGTTCATCCAATTCCCGTCGAACCCGAGGTGCGTCTTCGTAGTTGACGAGGAGAACCAAATCATGTGTTGTCGGCTGCCGGTGTTTCCACCTTGATGGCCATCCTGACAGGTCGTCATCGTATTTTTCTAGTTGCTCAACGGTTTCGTTTACGCGTTTCAGGAAATCTGCTGGGCTTTTTTCATATCCGAATTTAGCTTCCGCGACAACAGCCGTGTTCTTCGCGGGAATGACCGCCAAATCAGGAGTGACGGAACCATTCTTGGTATGCTTATTCTTTCTTGATGTCGTAAACCTCCGTCCACAATGGACAGAACCATCTGCGATGACTCGTTTTGTGTCATCCCAAAGAATTTCATTTGCGAACGCTCGAAGAGCCATAACCGTGTTTTGGTAGTTATCAACCTCCACATCCAGGGCTTTGGTGTGTTCTTCAAGGGTCATTTGGCGATCTCCCGAACGTCCCCTTCACGAAAAAATTCGTTTATGTGATTGCAGAGACGGCCTAGTGATTGTGCTGTCGCTTTAACACCTGGGATAATGGATATGGCGGAACTGTCGGTGATCCAAATTGTGTAGCTTGATCCGTCGGAGTAATCGATGACGGACGCGTGCAGGAAAGGATTGGGGTGAAAGACCGAAACTGCCGCATTTGGCATTCCAGATAAAACCCTTATAAGTCTGTGATTTTGAGACTTATCGTCAAAAACACGTGTGGCGTAGTTGATTCGCAATGGTTTGGATGTCCTCGTCTGACTGTCCGAAACCGAGCGTCCCTGTAGTAAAGAACGATTTTTCGTCGCAGCCGCCTTGAAAGATCCGACTATCTCCCGCAGGAAATTGTGGATATGTGACTGGCACGAAAAAGTAAAGTCCCTGCGAATTCGCCCATGTGTCATTTCCGGCAAGCAGACAACGACTTCCACTGATCGCAGGCATTGTCGTTCTTGCGATATTTCCGCGAAAAACTGCGAGACTGGTTTCGGAGTTGAAAACCATTCCCGCCTTGTTTTCATCTCGTGTTCTTCCTCTAGGACACTGCTGGTGAACGCTTGGATGCGCACGGCATTTGCGGGTTTAGTGATGGTAAGCCTTTGGAAAGCATCCTTGAAATCCGTTGAGTTCAAATACGACAAGG
>CAZYDC010000073.1:0-13661 GCA_964646065.1 uncultured Planctomycetaceae bacterium
CCGCCTGCCCGTTCCAGTGGCTTCACGGCAGGTTCCAATGCGTTCCGAATTCACCTTTTTGCCCCTGAAATCGGGGTATTTGACCGTGTGCAACGCCCTTTTCGCCTCTGTCGGCTCTCTGCGGCGTGACGTGTCCACATTACACAAGACATTGCTACGTAATAAGTTCAGCCAGAGTTGCACTCGCCACCGTTCCAAAATGGGACAGGCGCCGATTTCAAATCCGACTGCGGCGGAAAATCGGAGCCACTCCCCTTTAGAACGGCAGGTCGTTCGACGAGTCTGGCCGGTCCTCGCTGGTCCGGACTTTCGGAGGGGCCTTGGCGAACTCGTCGCGCACGACCTCGATGTCCGGCAGGGCGGCGATGAACTGGCGGCCGTACGACTTGGTCACGATGCGGTGGTCCAGCACGACGACGAAGCCGGTGTCGGTGCTGGAGCGGATCAGGCGGCCGAAGCCCTGCTTGAACCGGATGACGGCCTCGGGGAGCTGGTAGTCGCCGAAGGGGTTTCCTCCGGCGTTGCGGATGGCGTCGATGCGGGCCTCGACCAGCGGGGCGTCGGGCACGGCGAAGGGCAGCTTGGTGATGATGACGTTGGACAAGGCCTCGCCCGCAACGTCGACGCCCTGCCAGAAGCTCATGGTGCCCAGCAGTACGCAGCGCCCGCCCTTGCGGAAGAGCTTGAGCATGGCGCCTCGCGGCATGGCGCCGCCCTGGGCGAGCAGGGTGTAGCCGTTGGACTCGCAGAAGTCGGCGAGTTCTTCCTGGGCGGCCTGGAGCATGGCGTAGCTGGTGAACAGCACGAAGCAGCGGCCTTGCGATTTCTCGACGTAGTGCTCGATGGCGCGGCTAGCGCGGGGCACGAAGGTAGCCAGGTCGTTGGGTTCGCCCAGCTTGGTCTCGACGTAGAGCTTGGCCTGTCGGCGAAAGTCGAAGGGACTGGCGAGCAAAATCTCGCCGCCGCCCTCGAGGCCCAGGCGGCTGCGAAGGTAGTCGAACCCGTGCTTCTCGCCGCGCGCGGTGGCCAGCGTGGCGCTGGTGAGGACGGCAGAGTTCAGCGCGTCGAAGATTTCGTCCTTGACGATCGGGGCCACGTCGATCGGGGCCGAGTGGAGCGTGACGCGTTGCTGGGTGGCATGGCGATGTTGTGTATCGCCATGCGTGCCCATGGCGGCAAACGACGCCGCCATGCCACCCCGGCGCTCCAGCCAGTACGCGTGGGACGCGTCGGCCTGGGAGATCAGTTCCTGGACTTTTTCGGCCAGCTCAGCCGCCCGCGCCTCGAAGGCGGACAACTCGAAGGCGGGCTCCGGCGGACTGTGGCGGCGGAGTTCCTTGAGCTTGGCCGCCAGGTCGGCCAGTGCGGGCGAAAGGTCGTTGGGCACGATGTCGGGGCGCTTGATGCGGCCGTTGGATCGCACGTCGGCCCCGCCGGCGGAGGCCAGCGCCCCGAAGAAGTTGTCCGACGCGGCGTACGCGCGGTTGACGGCGGCGATGGCGATGCTGTCGTCCAGCATGGTCAGCAGGCCGCGCCCCGTGCGCTCGTTGAACAGATCGCGCAACAGGACCTCGACGGTGTACGACGAGACGCTGGCGCCGAAGTGGTCGCTGGCCACCTGCTCGACGGTGTGGGCCTCGTCCATGACCAGCAGGCTGTAGTCGCCCAGCAGCTTGGCCGACTCCGGCAAGGCCAGGTCGCTGAACAGCAGCGCGTGGTTGACCACCAGCAGGTCGCTGCCCTGCATCCTGCGTCGGGCGGCCTGCATGTGGCACTTGCCGTGGGCCTCGCACTTGGCGCCATGGCACATTCCGCCGGCGGCGCAGACCTTTTCCCACAGCCCCGGCGGCAGGGAAAAGTCGATGTCCTGCACCGTGCCGTCGCGGGTTTGCATGGCCCAGTCGGAGAGCTTGTCGAGGTGCTGCTGCTCGCTGTCGCCGGCGAGGAGCTTGAAGCGGTTTTTGAGCAGTCCGGCCAGTCGGCGAAAGCAGATGTAGTTGCCGCGGCCCTTGCCCAGCACGGCCGAGAACTTCACGGGCATGACCTCGCTCAGGAAGGGCAGATCCTTTGCGATGAGCTGTTCCTGGAGGGCGATGGTGTAGGTGGAGAGGACGGCCCGCTGGTGGTTCTGGACGGCCTGGAGGATCGCGGGAACGAGGTAGGCGAAGCTTTTGCCCACGCCGGTGCCGGCCTCGGCCATCAGGTGCTCGGGCTTGGCGAAGGCGGCGGCGACCGCGCGGGCCATTTCGAGCTGCTCGTCGCGTCGCTCGTAGCCGCTGAGGTGCTGGGCGATCACGCCGCCCGGTGCGAGAATGTCGTCCACGGTGACGGTCATTTCGGCGCGACCATCGTCATGGGCGATTGCGCCTTGTCGTCAGCAAAAAAGCATAGCCACGAATTACGCGAATTACGCGAAACAGATGGAGTCAAAGGAAACGGCAAGAAACAGCCCGGACGCGAAAAAAGCAAAGAGGGGTGTTGTTTCATTGCTGTTTTCGCGGAATTTGTTTTTTCTTCGCCGTTTATCTGCCCTGTAGCTGTTTTCGCGTAATTCGCGTAATTCGTGGCGAAGTCTTTTTTGTTGTTGCCCTGGACCATCGTCGTGGGGGTCTTGTGCCCCGTGTGCGGGCGGCTCAGGTGGCTGGCGAAATCGCGAATGAACAGGTAGGTGATCACGCAGATCGCCAGCGTGATGACGACCGCGAGGATGGTGATGAGCATCCGGCCTTGCATGATGGTCGAACGCATCGAGGAGACGATGCGGTCCTTGGCCAGCGTGAGCATGGCCAGCATGACCGCGGCGACGGTGATCCAGATGCTGATGCAGTGGACGCCGCTGTAGACGAAGACGGCCCGCGACACGGCCACCTCGGGCTGCCCCGGCGACTTGAGGTAATACGTCCGGGCGCCGGTGGGTTCGAGCACGACCCGCCCGCCGATGGCGTCGCCGCCGATGGCGAACCACGCCACCGCAAAGGCCAGGAAGTTCACCAGGCCGATCAGGATGATCCAGAGGCAGATTTTGGTTTTGAGGTCCATGTTATTAATACGCCGTTACGCCGGTCTTCTGACCGATCCAGTCAATCATTTCCTTGAAAACCGGACACTGCAATTGCCCGCTTTCATTCTTCAATATATCGCCAATGTCTTCCACTTTTCGCAAAACGATTGCCGCATGAACGGTGTCGCAATAGCGTTGTTTTTTGTGAACCCTGAACAATTCCTCCACGATCCGTTTGGGAGGTGATTGTTGGTCTTGATTCTCCACGGGATGCACCCATTTGCCCAAGCGGTCATTCGTGCCCAATGTCGTTCTGAGTTGTTCCCTTGATGCCAATAGCAGCATCTCAAGATCATGCTTAAGTGCGGAAGTGAATAGTCTCTTCAGATGTACCGGAACAGATTCTTGTGAAACGCGGAAGTCCTTTATGAGGCTCTGTCTCACCAGCCGTTCTTGGACCCTCTTAAGTGAATCGCAATCGTCGTGCGCCCACGGAGTCGATTGGTACTTGGCGCAAGGATACAAATCGGGCAAACCAACCACCAGATCATGGTCATTATCGACCAAGTTTCGGGCCGCTCTGGGCCCAAGATGTTTGAAGAAAGCATCCTTCCCGCCCAAGGGGAGAAATGTCAAGTGAATGTTCTTGCCCAGAAGCTCGTTCTTCCATTGTTTCATAAGAGCTTCCAGCGCAATTCGATCCGATGGCCCTTCCACGTAAACCCAGACTTTCATGGGGCCATCGCCTCCAGTTCGCCGGTACGATGCAGATCGCCGAGCGTCTCGCCGGTTACATTTTGCAGCATTGTCCTGAGCGATTCGCGCGTGCCTGGCCGCCCCCAAATTGCGCGTTCCTTTTCTCGGGAGATTACGGCGATATCATCCAGGCCAAAGCAGTTCAAGAGGTCCGGGCTATGGGTCGTCACAATGACTTGGGTTTTCTCCGAGGCTGTCTTGATCATGTCTCCCACAATGGGCAGCAGCATCGGGTGAAGACCCGCCTCCGGCTCGTCCAACGCAACAAGCGATGCCAAGCTTGGGGCCAGGAGCGCCGTGGCAAGGCAAAGAAAACGCAACATGCCGTCCGAGATGTCCCACAGATCCATTCCTCGACTCATGCCTTTTTCGCGGATCCTAATCAGGACTCGAACCGGCGTCCCGCCATAGGCGGTCTCAGCAGTAATTTCTTCAAACGACGGATATGCGGCTTGCATAAACTCCCGGATTCTTTCCGCAACCTCACGGTATTCATATCTTGTAAGAATATCATGCAAAACAGCGCCGAGATTGCCGCCGTTGAAGAAAAGATAGACACCCGGCGCGATCTCCGCGGGTTCGCCACGAATTTTGGAGTTTGGGCTGACATCAAATGCCGGGAATATCTGAAAGGCGTTCAAGGCAAATCTGGCAGCCGACGCTAACGGAAATTCATTGAAGAAACGCATTTTCGCCAGTGTCAGCCCGAGCCCCGCGGCAGTGCGCGAGGCACCTTCAGCAGACTTGGTATCCTTCGCATCGACCGTCTGGTCAAATGGCAGAAGTTGAGTTCCATCCTTGTTTAGTATCAAGGACTGATTCGCGGCTGTTTCCAGTATTCTTCCTTCTCCGGGATCGCTCGCAGAACTATTCAAAAAACGAAGCGTCTCTTGCTTTGGCTGCGGTTGCCCGGACGGTGTTTGGCCGAGTCTGACCTCATATGCCAAAGTCCGATTTGGCGGAAGCGAATCCCACGGGGTCTCTTTCATTTGGTTGTCGAACTCCACACGCAACCCTATTTCATCTGTCTGACGGTGGGCCGTGAACATCGAATGTAGCCCACCGTGCCACGAGGCTGTCTCCCCAAGCTCAAAAGTCGTTATTTGTCCGATGAATCGCAGGCAGTCCAGCAGGGTGCTCTTCCCTGTCGCGTTCGCTCCAATAACAACCGTCAACGCCCCAAAGTCGGCAGTAAAATCGTCCAGAAGACGATAACCTTTAACGCGCAGTTTGTTGAGCATTGGCTTTATCCTATGCCTTGAGTCACTATTCCTTCACGCCGATCACACCATCCAGCGGCGAGGATGTTGTAGCGTACAACTTTCGCGAGATTCTGCCAGCGCCTCGCGCCAGATACTCTGCCGCGACGACCGCAGGCTATTGAGCCATGTTTTGTCACAAGATGATTCTACCTTGATCGAGCCGGCAATCGCACCTGGAATCTTTCGCCCGCGTCGGCCATTGACGCTACCGGAGGCGGAGGTACAATGTGCCCACTATGCAAGATCAAACACTTCCCCGGCGAAAACGAAAATGGTTGCTCTTGGCGGCCTTGGCGGCCCTGATCGCGGCCGGCGCCGTGTGCTGGACGACCGTTCTGAAGGACCGTTTTATCCCCAAACGCTTCGGCGTCGTGGAGCCCGGAAGCATCTATCGCTGCGGACAGCTTTCGTCTTCTCTTGTCAAGGACGTGCTGGCCGAACACAACATTCGCGTCATTATCGACCTGACCAACGACGACCTGGGCAACGCCGACCAGCAGGCGGAAAATAAAGCGGCCGCCGAACTGAACATCAAAATACGGCGATTTCCCCTGGCCGGCAACGGCACGGGGGACGCGAGCCGATACGCCGGCGCCGTCGCGGCGATTGCGGAGGCCAAGAAAAACAGCCTCCCCGTGCTGGTTCACTGCGCCGCGGGCGCGCAGCGAACCGGCGGCGTGATCACCGTGTATCGCCTGCTGGTGCAGAAGAAAGACCCTGCCCTGTGCATCAGCGAAATGAAACATTTCGGCTGGGACCCCAAAAGCAACCCCGCCCTGGTGCCGTTCCTCAACAGCCACATGGCGGAATTCGCCAACTTGCTCAAACAGGCGGGCGTCATCGATCAAGTCCCCTCGCCTCTTCCCCAACTGCCGGTGGAAAACTGACGGTGGAGTCTGAGTTCATCACTCCCTCTAACCGTGCGGAGGCGATTCGCCGCCCCGCAACGATCAAATTCCCTGCCGGTTCGGATTAGGGAAGAATCGTCGGCGACCCCGTCCACCTAGGCAAAATTTAGATGAGCAATTTTCTGCCTTCATTTGAAATTCGCAGAGTGGGGAACCTATAGATTTCTATGAGGCGACATGTACGTCGCCTGATCGTCCATGAGAGAGAGCATTCTTACAGGAGAACGTATTATGTCCCGCCTCGATAACAACGCACGGCGTGTCCCGCGTCTGCCGGCTGTTGCCTTGGTCGCATTGGCGTTGATTTTGCTGGCAAGCGTCCCTGCCGGGGCCAGCATCATCAACCTGGACGTCCAATTCAGCGCCAATACTTTTCAGGCGTCTGGCGGGACCCCGCCGGTCGATCCGGTGAATGGCGAATTCACCATCTCCTTCGACCCCACCCTGACCTATTCGAACGATGCGGCCGACATCACGCTGAAGAATCTGAACATTAACCTGGGATCCGCGATTTGCTTCTCGTACGAGACCGTTGTGGACGGATCGTTTGCCGCCGGAACCCTCCGGGTGGGCGGTTCATTCGATGGGTCAGACACGGTACAATACAGCCCGGCAACCGATGATTTCTGGTTGTTCATCCCCGGTATTGCCACTACGCCGACGTTCTCGCAGGTCGGCTACGCACAAGTGGACGCGGGCAACAATTTGTTCTACACAATCAACCAGACCGGGTCGGTCACGGTGACCCCCATCCCCGAACCGGTGACTCTCACGCTGCTGGCCCTTGGCGGCGCGCTGACCGTCATGCGCCGACGACGCCCTCAATAGGGCTTGAGGCGGTGGCGTAGAGCTTTCTGGGGATTCGGCCCGCTCCGCGCGCGAGGTAGCCCGCCTCGACGCCCAGCTTCATGGCCAGGGCCATTCTGAGCGGGTCTTTGGCGCCGGCGATTCCGGTGTTGAGCAACACGCCGTCGGCGCCAAGTTCCATGGCGATCGCCACGTCGCTGGCCGTTCCGACGCCCGCGTCCACGATGATCGGGAAGCTCGCGTCGCCGGCCTTGAGCTGCTCCAGGATGATCCGGATGGACCAGGGGTTGAGCACACCCTGGCCCGAGCCGATGGGGCTGCCCGCGGGCATCACCGCGTCGGCGCCGGCCTCCTTCAGGCGCATGGCCATGATCGGGTCGTCGCTGGTGTAGCACAGCACACAGAAGCCCTCGGCCTTGAGCACCTTCAGGGCCTCCAGTGTGCCCATCGGGTCGGGCAGCAGCGTTTTCTTGTCGCCCAGGACTTCCAGCTTCACCCACGCGGCGCCCTTGTTTTCCAGGCCTTCGAGCAGTTCGCGGCCGAGGCGGGCGGTGCGGATCGCGTCCTCGGCGTTGAAGCACCCTGCCGTGTTGGGCAGCAGGGTGTAGCGCGCGGGGTCGATGAAATCCAGGATATTGCGGCCGCTCTTGTCCACCAGTCGCTCGCGGCGGACGGCGACGGTGACGACCTCACAACCGCTGGCGGCCAGGGCGTCGCGCATAAGTTCAAACGTGGCGTACTTGCCCGTGCCGACGAACAGGCGGCTGGTGAATTCAAAGGAACCGATGCGGAAGTTTTCGATGCTGCTCATAGTTATTTATTCCATTCTTTCCGCGCTCCCCTTCGGGTCGCGGCTAAACTTTTTTCCGTTCTTCGCCGTTACGCCCCACTCTCTACGCCCCACGCCCTACGTCTTCACCCTCCGCCGACGAGCGTGACGATTTCGAGCGTGTCGCCCTCGGCCAGCGGCGTCTGGGCGTATTGCGCGCGGGGGACGATTCGCTTGTTGCGCTCGACGGCGACCCGGCGCGGCTCCAGCGACAGCGAGGCCACCAGCTCCGCCACCGTCAGGCCGTCCTTTTCCTCGTGCTGCTGACCATTTACGTTTATCCGCATGAACACCTCTATTGCAGGGAGAACTTGATTATACCGCTTTCCCCGCGTAATCCTAGCAAAAGGGGACTGGCTCCGACTGCGGCCGTTTTGCAGTCGGTGCCTGTCCCCTTTTTCGTCGGGCAAGTCAGCGAGTCCGTCGGCAAAAGGGGACACTCAACTTTTCCCCTCCGCGCATGAGGTCAAGCAAACATTTGTGTCGTTACGCCCGATAGCGCCTGACTCGATGTGAACGGGGGAAAAGTAGAATGTCCCCTTTTGTTGCGGGATTGCTATCGGGGGTTTGGGGTACTAAGCTTAGTGGAGCCCATTTAATAAAGACACCCGCACGGGTGCCACGGCGAAACCACAACGGAAAAGACAACAGAAAGGAACGCACAATGATTCAACTATATTGGAAGAACGCGACGGCGGAAGTGGTCGGCGACGATCACGGCGTCACGCAGGATGACCTGGCCGGCCTGCACGACCGGCTGGTGGCCGCTCACAAGGCCGTCATGGACCAGGCCGACAGCGGCAAGCTGGGGTACACCAAGCTGCCCACCCACGCGGAATATCCCGCGCAGGTCAAGGCCCTGGTGGCCAAGCATCCTGACGTGCGGGACCTGGTGGTGCTTGGCATCGGCGGGTCGGCCCTGGGCAACATCGCGCTGCAGTCGGCATTGAACGGCGCGACCTACAACCTGCTTTCCGACAAGGCGCGTAAGGGTCCGCGGCTGTTCGTGCTGGACAACGTCGATCCGGCCCTGGTCGGCGATACGCTTCAACTGGTGATGCGCCGCGCGAAGACCTGCCTGGTCAACGTGATTTCCAAGTCCGGCGAGACGGCGGAAACCGCCAGCCAGTTCATGATCGTCCGCGAGATGCTCCGCAAGAAGCTCGGCGACGACTTCGCCAAACACATCGTCGCGACCACCGACATGGAAAAGGGAACGCTGCACGACATCGCCAAGGCCGACGGCTACGACATGCTGCCGGTGCCCTCGGACGTCGGCGGGCGGTTCAGCGTGCTGACGCCGGTGGGCCTGTTCAGCGCGGCCATGTGCGGCATCGACATCGACCAACTGCTCGCCGGCGCCGGATCGATGCGGGAGCGCACGCAGGTCCATCACTGGCACGAGAACCCGGCCGCACTGCTGGCCGCCATCCTGTACATCGCCTACAAGAACAAGGCCAAGCCCATGCACGTGATGATGCCCTACTCCAACCGCCTCTACTCGCTGGCGGACTGGTATCGGCAGCTCTGGGCCGAGAGCCTGGGCAAGGCCCAGGACCGCTCCGGCCAAGCCGCGCTGGTCGGCCCCACGCCCATCAAGGCCCTGGGCACGACCGATCAGCACAGCCAGGTGCAGCTCTACCGCGAAGGACCCAACGACAAGCTCACCGTGTTCCTGGATGTGGCCAAGCACCCGCGCGAGGTTCGCATCCCCGACGTTTTCGCCGACATTCCCGGCATGGCCTACCTGGCCAAGAGCAGACTCTCCAAGCTGATATCCGCCGAGAAAATCGCCACCGAGTACGCGATGTCCGTCTCCAAACGACCCACCGTCACCATCCAATTCGACGAGATCACCCCGCACAGCGTGGGCGAGTTCATCTATCTCTTCGAGTTCGCCACCAGCATCATGGGTGAGCTGCTCAACATCGACGCCTACAACCAGCCGGCCGTCGAGTTGGGCAAAAAGGCCACCTTCGCCCTCATGGGCCGCGACGACTACAGCGACATGAAACGCCAGATCAAACCCTTCACCAAGTTCGACAAGAATTACCTGGTGTAGGGTTCGTCCGCATTAAATAAAGGTACAAGGGTGCCAAAAAAGGGTGCCATGCCCAAGTCTGCGCGGGCATGGGAACACCGAGTGGACGTGCCTTCGGACATGCCCGCGCGGACTTGGGCATGGCACCCATCATTGGTTATTGTTCTTGGAAAGGACTGTCCATGCGATATCTGACGATGTCTGTCGTTCTCCTGGTTTCGGGCCTGGCCTGTGCCGCCGACAACCCCACGGCCACGGAGGTCAAGCTTCACGGGCTGTTCACCGACAACATGGTGCTTCAGCGCGGCATGCCGATTTCCGTGTTCGGCACGGCCAAGGGCGGCGAGCTGATTGTCACGCTGGAGAAGGACTCCGCCACCGCCAAGGTGGACGCGAGCGGCCACTGGCGCGCGGAGTTGCCCGCCCGCCAGGCCGGAGGGCCTTACACCCTGAGCGTCGCGGGCGCCGACAAGACCGTCACGCTCAAGAACGTCATGCTGGGCGAGGTGTGGATCCTTTCGGGGCAGTCCAACATGGAACTGCACGTCAAAGAGATCAAGGACGCCGACGCGGAAGTCGCAGCCGCCAAGCACGACAACATCCGGTTTTACAACGTCGAGAAGGCGTACTCCAAGACGCCGCTGGAGGACGTTCGCGGCGCGTGGACCGTCTGCGCGCCCGAGACGGCCAAGGACTTCTCCGCCGTGGGTTACTTTTTCGGCCGCGAACTGGCCGAGAAGCTCAAGGTGCCCGTCGGCCTGATCAACGCGCCGTGGTGGGCCAGCCCCGCCGAGGCCTGGACCACGTCCGAAACGCTCAACGCCGATGAAATTCTCGCGCCCACATTGCGAAAATACTGGCCGGGGCTGACAGGCAAACTGGCGACCGATCAGGACACCGCCTGGAAGGAATACGAACAGAAAATGGCCACCTGGTGGAAGGCGCACCCGGAGGCCCACGAGGCTTTCCATCACGACGTCGGCAATCGCGGGGAGGAGTTGGGCTGGCAGAAACCGGATTTCAATGACGCCTCGTGGACGGGCTTTGAGTTGCCCAAGATGTGGAACGGCATCATCCAGAGCGACGGGGCGGTCTGGTTTCGCAGGCAGATCGCGATACCGGCCGCCTGGGCGGGCAAGGAACTGGAACTTTCGCTGGGTCCGATCCGAGACTTCGACGTGACGTACTTCAACGGCGTGCCGGTCGGCATCACCGGCGGCGAGGGCAAGCCTGATGCCGTCAGCATCCCTCGAATGTACCGCGTGCCGGCGGAAATGGTGAAGGAAGGCCCCGCCGTCATCGCCGTTCGCATTTTCGGCCGGCGCGGCGGCGGAGGGTTCGGCGCCGAAGAGCGGGGCATGACGATCTCGCTGGTGGGGGCCAAGCCCTCCACCGGGGCGGACTACTGGAAAGACACCGCCGACTGGCACATGCTGCGAGGCGGATGGAAGCACAAGGTCGAGCGCCCGCTGGACCCCAACGACCTGAAGCCCTTCCCGAAGGACATGCCCTATCCCGTATTCGTCAAGGAGGATTGCCCGCAGATCTGTTCGTACGTGCTCTTCAACGCGATGATCCACCCGCTGCTTGGCTACGGGTTCCAAGGCGCGGCGTGGTACCAGGGCGAGTCCAACGGCGACCGCGGCGAGCAGTACCGCACGCTGCTGCCGGCGATGATTAACGACTGGCGGAAGGGCGCCGGCCGCGAGTTCCCGTTCCTGATCGTGCAACTGCCCACCTACGGCGGCGGCACCGGCTGGGCCGAGGTCCGCGAGGCTCAGGCCATGACCGCCCAGCGGCTGCCCAAGGTCGGCCTGGCCGTCATCATGGACATCTGGGACGGCGACCTGCACCCCAAGATCAAGTTGCCCGTCGGACACCGCCTGGCCTTGCAAGCCCTGTCGGTGGCGTACGGCCAGAACATCGTCGCCGGCGGCCCGGTGTATAAGTCGATGGTCATCGAGGGCCCGAAGGTCC
Organism: uncultured Planctomycetaceae bacterium; assembly: GCA_964646065.1. Classification (GTDB taxonomy): domain Bacteria; phylum Planctomycetota; class Phycisphaerae; order SM23-33; family SM23-33; genus CAZYDC01. Next base: position 11,582 of record CAZYDC010000073.1, read on the forward strand.
GCCTGAAGTTCGAGGGCATCGGCGGCGGCCTGACGATCAACAACTCCGCGCCCGGAATGCCCAAGGATCAGCAATCGCACGACCTGCGCGGCTTTTCGCTGGGCGGTTCGGACGGCAAGTTCTACCCGGCCAAGACCAAGATCGACGGCGACACCGTCGAGCTATGGACCGAGTACGTGCCCTACCCCATGGCCGCCAGATACTGCTTCGCCGACGGCGCCTGCGACGGAAACCTCTGCAACGCCGAAGGCCTGCCCTGCGGAACCTTCCGCACCGACGACTGGCCGGTCCAGACCACCGGAAAGCGGTGACGACAAAACGGCTATCACCAAGAGCACAAAGACCACGAAGAGCACCAAGAACACCTGCATTGGGCTCAGCGGCTGAGGCATGGTTCGGCGTATCTGACGCTTGACCAACTTGTCTTCGATAAAACAGCCACGGGTTGCCCGTCTGCGGGCTACCCGTGGATAGCACGCAAGAGGCTCCTACCGCGGAGCGGTTGAATAATCCTCAGTCGAGGCAACACCTGGGGTCTTGCGAGAGATTATAGAACCACTTCCGAGGTACATTGGAAACGGCTTGGACTGCGCGGATGAATTGTTGGATAGCCCTGATTGTTGGACGTTGAGCGTTGAACGTTCGTTTCTAGGGAAACTAGGGACAGTCACCCTATTATTCAACAGGAAATATGGTGACTGTCCCTAGTTTCCGGCGGTTTCAAATGCCGAAATGCTCAAACCTCACGGTTGACGCGTGACCGGTCGCATCTATCATGGCATATAGCGATGGAGACTCCCAGATGAAGACCGCAAAGATATTCAAGGCCGGATGCAGCCAAGCCGTTCGCCTGCCCAAGGAATTCCGCTTCGACACCGACGAGGTGTGCGTCGCCCGCGTGGACGACATGATCATCCTCTATCCGCACAAGAAGGCGTGGGATTTCCTTGAACGCGGGATTCGGCACTTCACCAAGGACTTCATGGCCGATCGCTCGCAGCCGGCCCGCGCGGACAAACGGGGAAAACTTTGAAGGATGACAGCCCCGCCTCTTGTGGCACCCCAAGTCCGCTTGGGGGTGGTCCGGAGGAAATCGGGGACAGACTCCGATTTCAAACAGCCGAAATCGGACTCAGTCCCCGATTTCCCCCTACTCGTCTTGTGGCGTATTTTCCCAGACACCCCCAAGCGGACTTGGGGGTGCCACAAGAGGCTTGCCACGCGCAGGGACGGCATCGAAACGCGATCGGAACGTCTTTGAGCTGTAAGTCCTTATCAGCCGCTTTGTTAGTATTAACATACTCTATTATAAGGAGTTACAAGTCATTTTGGCGAGGTGAAATAAATCCGTCCGATGAGCAAAATTTTATGTCGATGTTGGGCCGGGAGATGGCACGACGCGCAAATTTTTCTTGGTCCAAAAACCCCGTTTTGCGCCCTTCTATAGAGGGCGCGTTTTTTTTTCGCACGGCCCGCGCGGGCTTGTTGGAAGTCCGTGAGCGATGCTTGCCCTGAGTTTGTTCACCCTGAGCTTGTCGAAGGGCCGAAGGGCCTGATGTGTGAATGGAAGTGAAGGACGAAGGATGAAGAATGAAGAACGACGATTACGGAAAGGAGCGCCGAACAAAGTCGCTATGACACATAACGAACTGCACCGGCAGTAGTGCAAGGATGACCGGCCTGGCGGCAGGTCTCTTGGGCAAGATTGACCCCCGGATTGAGGACTGCTTCTGCAAACAGGCTCTCGATTCGGCGATTGGGTAAGCCCGCGTAAGAGCCCTGTTGCGCCGGTTGACCCCTGGCTACGGAGAAATCCCTATGAATAACATGAAAAAACACGCGTTGAGACAGTTTGGAAATGATAACGTCTTATACATGCATGACTTGTCGCTCGGCAGGCGGGTTCTAATGGCTTCCCAGCGGGTTCCGGTGAGCCACCCACGCGTTCTAATGAGCCGCCTGCCCGTTCCAGTGGCTTCCCGGCGGGTTCTAATAGGTTACGAAGTATGCGATAAACCACCTTTTCACCCGTCGCCGTCGCGGAATAGCCGCCTCGCAATGCCCTCCCGAGAGGTGGCCG
>CAZYDC010000074.1:0-13511 GCA_964646065.1 uncultured Planctomycetaceae bacterium
CTAAATCCGCAGCAGGTACTTTTCGCCGCCAAGCTCGACTTGCACGCAATTGCGGCCGATCCTCTTGACGACCGCCTCCTCGGGCAGGCCGGCCCGTGTCGCTCACTTGATGGACCGGCGCGAATCGATTTCTTTTCCACGATTCCCCCAAGTTGTGCTATGTTATGTTCCGATATCCTATAATAGTTTTAATAATTGGAAAAGGATTGATCGGCCGCCGTCGGCCGAGTGTTGCACCTCATGGAAAGATTCGACGCCAGAAATGACTGAACAAACACGTCTGAGAAAACTGCTGGTTTTGAGTGGTCCGAACTTGTCGGATAACGGGATTGTTGCCCTCCTGAAAGATCACTTCGATTTGCAGATCGTCGGTGGGATGGACCAGGCGCTGGAGGCGATGCGGAGCCATCCGGAAATCGACGCGGTGCTGGCCGAGACGGCGAACTTTCTGCCGCTGGAGCGCGGGGTGGTGACACAGCAGGCCTCGGCGGTGCTGGAGACGATTGCGGATGGGGTGAGCATCATGGGGGAGGGGGGCGAGATCATCTGGGCCAACCGGCGGCTTCGCGAGTTCGGACCCAAGGTGCTGGACGAACTGCCCAAGGTTTGCGGGCGGGCGTTCGGGGAGTTGGCCCATTGCGAGGGCAGCCACAACGGCCGGGCCAAGCGGTATTCCATCATGCCCGGCGACGGCACGTATTACGAAATACTCTGTTCGGCGATCCGCGACCCGGCCGGCAAGTTGCGGCAGGTGGTGGCCATCGTCATGGACGCGACCTCGCAGCGGCGGCAGCAGATCAAGCTCAACGCCATCGACCGGGCCGGGCGCGAACTGGTGCGGCTGGACCATGAATCGCTGATCAGCCGCGACGCCGTGCAACGGTTGCAACTGCTGGAGGAGCGCGTGATCCGCTGCAGCCGCGACGTGCTGGATTACGAGCACTTCACCGTGTTCCTGCTGGACCAGCGCACCAACCGCCTGGAGTGCATCGTCTGGGAGGGGCTGGACAGCTTCGGCAAGAAGATCGAGCTATTCGCGAGCACCGAGGGCAACGGCATCACGGGGTACGTGGCGGCGACGGGGCAGAGCTACATCTGCCCGGACGTGCATAACGATCCGCGGTACATCCGCAGCCTTTCCGACGCCGGAAGCACGCTGACGGTCCCGCTGCGGCTGCACGACAAGGTGATCGGCGTACTGCACGTGGAGTCCACCCGCGCCAACGCGTTCAGCGAGGAGGACCGGCAGTTCGCCGAAATTTTCGGCAACTATGTCGCGATGGCGCTGCACATCCTGAACCTGCTGGTGTACGAGCGGCACAATACGCACACGCAGCTCAGCGGGCTGATATCGGCGGAACTTTCCGGGCCGCTGAACGACATCGTGGCCAACCTGAGCGAACTGGTGGAAGACTACATCGGGCACGACGACCTGCGGACTCGCCTGGGGCAGGTGATTGATCTGGCCACGGCGGCCCGCAAGGCCTCGCAGCAGATCGTCGACGCGTCGCGCACGGGGGTTTTCGGCCAGGCGCCGAAGGTTACGAAGGCGGACCCGGTTCTGAGCGGGCGGAAGGTGCTGGTGGTGGACGACGAGGAGTTGATGCGTCAGACTATCGGCGACGTGCTGGGCGCGTACGGGTGCAACGTCAAGCTGGCTTCGGACGGGCTTGCGGCCATCGAGATGCTCCGCGCCGGATCGTTCGACCTGGTGCTATCGGACATCAAGATGCCCGGGGCCGACGGGTACGAGGTGTTCACGGCCGCCAAGTCGGCCTGTGCGCAAACGCAGGTGATCCTGATGACCGCTTTCGGTTATGACCCTCACCACAGCATCGTGCGGGCCAACCGGCAAGGCCTGTCGGCCGTGCTGATGAAGCCCTTCAAGGTCAAGCAACTGCTGGATGAGTGCCGGTCGGCGTTGACAAAGAGCGTGTGACGACAATTGCCGGCCTGTTTTCACTCCGGCCCCGGCTTCACCCCGGCCCGCCCTCACCCGGCCCTTCGGGCCGACCTCTCCCTTGAAGGGAGAGGTGTGAGAGGTGGGAGTTGCCCGGGGGGCGGCCTTAATCCTATCTTTCCTTTTGTACACCTTACATAGGGCGTCCGCGCGTGCCCTGTGGGATGAGATCGCGCATTTCTGAAGCGCCGCCTGCCGATCCGGAAACGCCTAATTATCCAGCCGGAATTACCTCTGGGCGTCCCTGTCCGTGAAAGCCCTGGAGCAGGTCCATTTCTGGGAATCATATTCTTTGGACTTAATCAAGGCGCCCCTGTGTCCCGTCGATAAGGGAACAGTCGGGTTTGCCTTGACCGAGTGTTGCCCAACCCGTGTTCGCAGCGCATTGGCGAAATAACGTTTCATTGGCCGTCCGCAAAGGAGGTGAAAGCGTCAGGAACGAGCCAGCCGGACTGATGCGGTGCCAACGGGGACATTTGGCAATGGACCGACGCTTCCACTCGAAGCGGCGCGGCCATGAAAGCACGAACCGCCCATGCGGCGGGTTGAGCGGCAACAAAAGAGATATGGAGCGTAACGGCAGGGAAGCAGGATAAACAAGAACAAATATTTTTGGAGGTTACACAGTGAAGAACAAAGCATTTACTCTGGTTGAAATCCTGATCGTCGTGATCATCTTGGGAATTCTGGCCGCCATCGTGATCCCGCAATTTACCGAGGCGTCGACCGACGCCCGCCTGTCGGCGCTGCAGAGCGATTTGCAGACGGTTCGCAGCCAGCTTGAACTGTACAAGGTCCAGCACCTGGAAAACTATCCCCAGCAGATAGCCGCCGTCGGCAACAGTTCGGCGAACGTCATCGCCCAATTGACCTCGCGGACCAACGCGGCCGGGACCGTCGGCACGGACCCGACGCTGTTCCCGTTTGGCCCCTATCTGCAACAGTTCCCCAACAACAGTTTCGTCAGCACGGCTGCCACGGCCGGAACGATCACCTTCGGCACCGCCAATCCGGCCCCCGGCGATGGGACCTCCGGCTGGTACCTCAACACCAGCACGGGCAAGTTCTCCGCCAACGACAACAATCCGGGCGACACGGCGTTCTAACGGTCTTGCGACATCCTGATGAAGTTCTCGTTGATCGGAGCGGCCCGGAGGGGATCGCTCCGGTCAACGGGTCCATCAGGTTAGGAGGTCGAGGGCAAAAAGGTCCCCGCCTCCTCCGTCTGTTTTATGGAGCACAGGCAGTGAAGAAGGCTTTCACATTGGTCGAGATCCTGATAGTGGTGGTGATCCTGGGGATCATCGCGGCGATTGTCATACCGCGGTTCTCCAACGCATCCGCCACGGCCAGGGCCAGCATGCTCGGCGATGACCTTCGAGTGATCCGGATGCAGATCGAGATTTTCAAGGCCCAGCACCTGGGCGTGGCGCCCGGATACCCCGGATGCTCCCTTGCGCAGGCGCCCACCGCGCAAGCCTTCGCCGATTACATGACCGGCGTCTCGGACAGCGGGGGCAACATGAACCCGACGGCCGGGCAGCAATTCGGCCCGTACTTGACGCAAGTTCCCACCAACCCGGTGAACGGGATGAATACGGTCCTGGTGATCGCTGACGGCGCGCAGTTCCCCACCGCCAGCGACGACCAGTTCGGGTGGGTCTATCAGCCTTCGACGGAGAACTTCAAGGCCGACTGCACGGGCGCCGACGAGGACGGCAAAACATTCTTCGACTATTGAAATGGACACCAGACACCCCAACCCGGCCCATGCCTTTACGCTGCTGGAATCGCTGCTGGCGTCGAGCCTGCTGGCGACGGCGGTGGTGGGCATCATTGTGCCTTTCGCCGCCGGGGACCAAAATCAGCGCGACGACTCGCGAAGGACCCTTGCGACCAGCCTGGCCCAGGAACTCATGGAGGAAATCCTGACCAAGGGCTTCAGCGACCCGGGCCCGATGCCCGGGGCCGGAACCAGCCGGACCCTTTTCAAGTTCATCAACGACTACAACAGCTACGCCGAAACCGCCGGGAACATCACCGACAATTGCGGAAATACCGTGACGGACCCCGCGGCGGTCGGGCTTTCGCGGACCGTGACCGTCAGTTACGTGACCGTTCCGGGGGAATCGCCCGTCACCCCGCCGATCTTCGCGTCCGTGACCGTTGAGGTCGATTACCGCGGCAACAGCGTCGTCAAGCTGACGCGCCTGGTGTACTACCAGCCATAAGGGGACATGCGATGAGCAAACATCATGCCTTTACGCTGGTCGAACTGCTGCTGTCCATGTCGGTCATGTCGGTGATCGGGCTGTCGGTCGCGGTCTTGAGCGTGGCCATCGGCGACGGGTACATCGCCAGCGACGGCTATTACGACGCGCTGCAGTGCGGGCGGAACACCATGTTGCGAACCGAAGCGAACGCACGCAAGGCCAAGCTCATGATCGCCTCCAGCAGCACCGCAGTGGTGTTCTGGGCGGGCGACACCAACGGGGACGGTCTGATCAATCTGGACGAAATCAAGACGGTCACATTCAATGCCGCCGCCGGCGAGCTCGACGAGGTGGCCGTGAATTTCGGCAACGCGCCCAACAAGGCGGCCTTGAACGTGAATGTGCCGCTGTCGAGCCTGGGCACTGTGGCCGCCGCCCTGGCCGTTCAGCAGGCCAGCACGTACTGCGTCACGACCCCGCTGGCCACCAGCGTGAGCAGCGTCCAAATGCAGGTCTCGCCGGCGGCCCCGTTGGCCACCCGGCTGGATTTGCAATTCACCCTGGGCAGCGGCGAACAAAAACTGACCCTCAACAACACCGCTCACCTTCGCGCCGACGCGACATCCCATGTCGGCCTGAACGGCAACACCTGGGTCCTGACCCCATAGGAGGCAAAGAATGAACCCCAAAAAAAACGCCTTTGCCTTGCTAATGGTCCTGTTCCTCATCACCATTACGGCGATCCTGGGCGTGACCTACCTGGCCTCGGCGAGTCTGAAGCGGGCCAGCTCCCTGAACATGGTGAGCTTGGCGCGGGCCAAGTACCTGGCCGAATGCGGCCTCCAACATGCGATGTACGTCTGCCGGAACAATCCCTCGCAACTGGTTGGCACCTCGGCGGCGCACCCGACCGGCCCCTACAATGCCGATGCCACCACCGACACCTACGCGTTCTATGGCACGCCCACCCCGACGGTGCTGGGGCAGTGGACGCTCACGGGCGTGGGCACCTGCGGAACCGTCAGTCAAACCTCGAGCGTCACGGTCAACCGCACGGGCGGAACGGACTTCACGAATAATCAGGGGCTGATGTCCGCCGGAAGCATCACGGTTCCTTCCTGTGTGAATATTACGGGAAACCTGATCGACAGCGGCAGCGTGACCAACAAGGGATACGTGAACGGCGTCATCTCGTACACGGGCACCTTCACCGCCAGCACCGGCACGACGACCAAGACCCCGGTGAAACTCTCCAGCGCCTCCATACCCACCATGAACTGGAACAATTACAAACAGTATAAGGTGTATTCGACGACCTACAATGCCCAGCAGTTGGCCAATAGCACGCTCCAACCGGGCGTCTTTCCGAACAACAACTGCATCACGGCCGCCAACCCCGCCGGGATCGCCTACTATACGATCGGGATCATGTACACAAACTTCACTTTTCAGGGAACGATCGTTATCAATGGCGACCTCTACATAGATGGCATCAACATCTCGATTACGCCCGTGACCGGGTTCCCGGCCTTGGTTGTCACCGGCAATATCTACGTCGTGGACAACAGCACGTTCACCGCCAACGGACTGGTGTACGCCGCCCAGGGCATGACGCCCTACATCATCAACACGGCCGTGTCTCAAACCACGATCAACGGCGCGTTCGTCTCGGGCACTCGCGGGTATAACTCGACGCTTCTTGGATCGCACCAGATCGTGTACTCGGCCGCCAAATGCAAACTCTACGACCCCACCGGCGCCACCAGTGACGCCGCCAGCGCATCGCTTCAGATAACCAGTTGGAACGATTAAGGAGTTTACCATGCACGGAAATGAAAAAGTTCATGTGGACAACTACACGCGGTTCTGCTTGACGGCCATCGCCGGCTTGCTGACGGTGCTGATCCTGATGTTGTGGGTGGACGGCACGCCATGTGCCCCGTCGGCGAGGGCGGGGGAACTGCCCTACGACTCGGCTGCCAGTCGGCAGGAGATTGTGGACGCCGCCAAGGAAACCAACCATAAACTCGGCGATCTTATCGACCTTCTCAAGAGCGGGCAGGCCAAGATCCAGATGGTCGATGCGGATGGTAAAAATGGGCACAAGTAAACCCCAATGGCGTAGGCGTCCTGCTATGGGTGGCGGCCATCCCTGGCCGCCACCTCTGGACGCGGCGGCCAGGGATGGCCACCGCGCAATTGCTTCCGCCGGTTGGACGCTGGTCGAGGTGATGGTGGTGACGATCATCCTGGGGATCGCCGCGAGCGTTGTTATCCCGATGGTGACCGAAACGGAGGACATGCAGGCCCGCTCGGCCGCCCGAATGATCGCCTCGGATGTGCAATTTGCGCAGAACACGGCGATTACGACCCAGACCAATGCCAACGGGGCCGTCGCCGGGATCAAAGTGGTCTTCACCCCAAACATCGGCACCACCGCCGGTTCATACAAACTGCTCTACGACGATAACAAAAGTAGCACCGTGAATAACCCGATGACAGGAGCAGGTTACAACGTGGTGTTCACCAGCAGCACAGGCTTCGGAAGCTTGAAAGTTGTCAGCACCACCTTTGCCCAGAACACGGTGGAATTCGACGCCACGGGCGCGCCCAGCAACGCCGGCAGCGTGACCGTACAGGCCGGGACGTCCGTGTACACGATCGCCGTGGCGGCCTCGACGGGCAAAGTGACCGTGACGTGCGTTCATCAGTAGAAAGGAACTGCGGTGTTTGACTTTCTTTGGAAAGGAAACCGGCAGCCGATTGCCCTGGACATCGGCAGTGACAGCATCAAGATGCTGCAGATGCAGCAGGTGGATGCGGTCGTGAGCGTCGCCGCGTGCGCGCGATGGCGGTTTCCCGACGATGCGCCCACCGATGCCGCCCAGCGCAAGGGCCTGATCGCGGCTGCCGTCCGCGAGATGCTCAAGAAGGGCGACTTCAAGGGGCGGCGAGTCAATTCCGCTCTGAGCAGTTCGCAACTGTGCGTCAAGAACGTCCGCGTTCCGCACATGAGCGACGCGGAACTCCGCCAGGCCCTGATCTGGGAGGCCAAGGAGCGTTTCGAGTTCGACGTTCCCGAGGACCAGTTGGCCTATCTCAACGCCGGCGAGGTCCGGCAGGGCAACGAGGTCCGCGATGAAATCATCCTCGTGGCCGCACCGCCCCATGTCCTGGAGGAACACCTGGACCTGCTGGACGCGGTGGGCCTGCGACCCGAACACATCGACGCCGAACCGGTGGCCTTGTTCCGCGTATTCGAGCGGTTCCTCCGACGCAGCGCCGACGAGCAGACCGTCAGCGTCATCGTCGAAATCGGCCACAGCGTCACCCGGGTGGTCGTCGCCCGGGGAAAGCAGATCGTCTTTCTCAAAGTCATCGACATCGGCGGGCGAAAGTTCACCGAGGTCGTCGCCTCGCACCTGAATCTCTCGATCTCCGAGGCCTCGGACATCCGGACGCGGATCATGCAGGAGGATTCTCCCGAGGATCGCAAGACCCTGCCCTTGGAGGCGCAACGGCAGGCGGACCCCAATTCGCTGCAATGGACCGTCTACGACGCGGTTCGCGCGGAGGTCGAGACGCTGGCGAAGGAAATTTCGCTCTGCCTGCGGTATTGCTCGGTCACGTTCCGGGGATTGCGGTGCCCGTCGGTTCTGCTAACCGGCGGCGAGGCGTACGACCCGGCCGTGTTCGAGTTGCTCCGCCAGCAGTTGGGCGTGGAGTGCGAAGTGGGCCAGCCGCTTCGGGGCTTCGATATTTCCGGGCTGGAGTTGAGCAATCGCCGCGGAAAACTGGCCGAGTGGGCGGTGTGCGCCGGGCTGGGCATTCGGGACATGAACATCAGGACTTCGTTCAAGGAAGGCGGACATGCAGAATCTCGACTTTCTGCCTGAGCGCACGCGCCTTCAGCGGCAACGCCGAAGACGCCTGTTTCGACAAGGCTACCTGACGGTGGTGTGCATCGCCGGACTGGTGGCCGTCGGATACATGCGCCAAGGTTCGGTGCGGCAGGCGCAGGCCTCCCTGGAGTCGCTCAACACGCAGCAGCAGCAGTTGCAGCGGCAGGTGTCGATGAAACAGGATCTGGAAAGGCAGTTGGGCGAATTCCAACTGCTCAAACGGATCAACGACGACCTGGGCAGCCGCGTTTGCGCCCTGGACGTGCTGGCGGAACTGGACAAGCTGTTGCCCCGGAACATGGCCTTGACCCACTTGAGTTTCGAGGCAGTCCAGTTGCAGGTGCCGCTGAAGCAGGGCTCCGGCGGCGCCGATCCGACCCGGGCCGTGACGGTTTCCGATCCGGGAAAGATGATGACGGTCAAGCGAGTTCGCCTGATGCTGACGGGAATCGCCCCCAGCGACGTGGACGTGGCCAATTTTATCGGCCAGCTTTCCGCCAGTCCGCTGTTGGAAGACGTGAACATGGGTTATGCCAAAACGGTCGATTTTCGAGGGCGTCTGGCCAGGGAGTTCCAGGCCAGTTGCTACATCACGCCGTAGGAGACGTTGCAAGTGAAGCTCACGAAAGAAAACTGGATCATGGCTGGAATTCTGGTGGCGCTGGTGCTGGCGGCGGTGTTCGCGGTCTACCTGCCGCAATCCCACAAGCGCGACCGGATCAACTCCGAAGCGGTCAGCCAAAAACTGTCCATGGAAACGGATCTTAAGACCTGCCAGGTCGTGCCGGAACTGGTGCGCCAGGTCGATGAAATGAAAAACCGCTATCGAAACATGGACCGCCGTCTGCCCAAGCAGAAAGAATTGGGCGGTTTCTTACGCGAGATCAGCGCCAACCTGCTTCAGGCCAGGCTGGCCAACCAGATGATCGAACCGGGCACGCCCGACCAGGAAGAACTCTACCACACGTTGCCGATCATGATGAAGTTCGAGGGCAATTACCTTTCCCTGGCGAACTTCCTCAAGCGGATCGACGATATGGAGCGGCTCACGCGGGTGCAGAAGATGAACATCTCCCTGAACCGGGACGCGAGCAAGGACAAGCCCGAGGGCGACGTGAGCATTGAACTTCAACTCAATATTTATTTCACGGAAAGTTGATTCGGTATGACGGAAACACAAACCAATCCGGCCGTGCGGAAGCTCGTGGCGGAGCTGACTCGCGACAAGAAGAAGGCCGCTGTCCTTGGCGTGCTGGTGCTGGTGGGCGTCGTGTTCACGGTCAAGGCGTTCGTGCATGGCGGCGGCCCGGCGGCGGCGTCGGCCACTCCGATGGCGGGCCAGGAGTCGCTGACTTGCTCGCCCAAACCCCTGGACGATGCGGCGGAACGGGAGGTCAAGGCCAAGGCCCGGCGCGACCAGTATATCCAGCAGATGGACGGAAGCATCACGCGGGACATCTTCCTTGCCGACCTGGACCTGTTCCCTCGTAAGAACCCCGAGCCTGTGAAGGTCGCGTCCACGCCCACGACGGCGTCGGCGCCCGCGACGGTTCCGGAAGACCAGGACCGCCAGGCCATCCAGGCCGAGGCCCAGGCGCTGGTGCTGCAAAGCACGATGGTCGGCGCCAGCTCCATCGCCAACATCAACGGAAAAATTCTGCGCGTGGGCGAGTGGTTCAGCGGTTTTGAAATCATGGAAATTACCTCGCACAGTTGCCTCGTTCGGAAAAAGAACGTGACGGCCGTGCTGGAAATCAAGCAGTAGCCGCCGCCGCGCCTTGCGAGGCGAGGCGGAAATAGTTTATGCACGGCTGCCCCGGAGGCAGCCAACCCTAGTAAGGTAAGGAGTGATCATGAGCATCCGAAGCCGACAAGTGCGTGCGTTGGCCAGAGCCCTGGCTGCGGCGGCCCTATTGGCCGCGACGACCTGGGCGGGGGGGCAGACACCCTCCACCGGGCCGGCCCAGAAGGCGCCCGAGGTCCAGAAAGATTCTCCGGCCTCGCCCGCCGCGAAGGACACCGCGAGCTCGTCCCAGCCGAGTTCTCCCACCACCACCTCCGCCCCCGCCGAGGAAACGACCGTCCGCCTTTCGAGGCCGGGCACGTTCGAAATTCACTTTCGAGACTCCGGGTTGCGGGAAGCGTTCGAACTCCTGGGAAGCCAGGGGCACAAGAACATCGTGGCCACCAAGGAAGTCACCGGAAAGGTCAACGCCGACTTGTACGACGTGACGTTCAAGGAGGCCCTCGAAGCGATCCTGGGCTCGACCGGTTTCGCCTATGTGGAAGAGGGCAACTTCATCTACGTGATGACCCAGGAGCAGCTCCAGAAAAAGCTGGACGCACAGCGAAAGCTTTCGACCCGCGTTTTGCACCTGGTCTACATCAGCGCCGCCGACGCCAAGACGCTGATCATGCCCGCGATGTCGAAGGACGGGAGCGTTCAGGTGACGCCCGTAGCCGCCGCGGGCATCGGCACCAGCAGCACCGACGCCGGCGGAAACAGTTACGCCACCAGCGACCTGCTGGTCGTTCACGATTATGACGAGAATCTCGACCGCATCGAAAAAATGGTCGCCGAGATCGACGTCAAGCCCCAGCAGGTGCTGATCGAGGCCACCGTGCTGCAGGCCTCGCTCAATGAAACCAACGAGCTGGGCATCGACTTCAATTCGCTGGCGGGCGTCAATTTCAGTTCCCTTGGCACCACGGCCACCGGCGACACCGGAGTGACGATCCCCTCGGGGAACGTGACTAACCAGATCACTCCCAGCAGCGCTTTCCGCACGGACTTCGCCAGCAGCGTCAACTCCGGCGGAACCAGCGGGGCGTCGTTCGGTTTCGTCGGGAGCAACCTGGCGATTTTCGTTCGCGCGCTGGAGACCATCTCGGACACCACGGTCCTGGCCAACCCCAAATTGCTGGTCCTCAACAAACAGAGGGGCGAGGTCATGGTCGGCAGCAAGGACGGATACCTGACCACGACCGTCACCGAAACCGTGTCCACGCAGACGGTGAACTTCCTGGAAACCGGCACGAGGCTGATCGTCAGGCCGTTCATCGGCAAGGACGGATACATTCGCATGGAGATTCATCCGGAGCAGTCCTCCGGCAGCGTAGTGCTGGTCGGCACCAGCGCGCTGCCGAACGAAGACACGACGGAAGTGACTTCCAACGTGTTGGTGCGCGACGGGCGCACGATCGTGATCGGCGGTTTGTTCCGGGAAACGATCACCAACTCTCGGTCGCAGATCCCGGGCATCGGCAACATTCCCATTCTGGGCGCGGCCGCCCGCTACAGCAGCAATGGCACGAAGCGGGATGAAATCATCATCCTGATCACGCCGCACATCATCCAACAGGCGCCGGACGAGGCGGCCAGCGAACAAATCAGGGACGACGCCGAGCGATTCCGAATCGGCGCCCGGAAAGGTTTGCTGTGGTTCGGTCGGTCACGCCTGGCCAACATGTATGTCGAGCAGGCCAAGGACGCCCTCGCCAAAGGCAAGACCAGCCTGGCCCTGTGCGACCTGGACATTGCGCTGGCGACGCAGCCGAGCCTGATCGAGGCGATTCGCCTCAAGGAACGGCTCACGCAGAAGGCCTACTGGGCCGAGGAAACTCGCGTTTCCAGCATCGACTACGTCATTCAACACATGATGATGCACGAATTGGGCAAGCCCACCTCCGACATTATTCCGCCCAGAAAGCCGCTGGACGCAAGTCAACTCGACCCGGCGGTGAGGCAGACGATGGGCATTGAGGAGGACTACCAGGCGCCGCTGCCCATCGGCAAGTTGATGAACGGCAGGCAATGTCACGAGCCTCCACGCAAGGGCAACGCGTCCCAAACGGACCCGCCCCGGAGTGTCTCGCCGACGACCCAGCCGGTGAAGACGGCTGTGCCGACGAACGTGCCCGCGGGATCCAATAAGTGAGACGGAGAGTTTTTTTGGGAACACGTGTCAATCTGTGGAAGTTAAGCAAGCATGGTAAGTAATTTCGGCCGGCGCGCGGAGACGTCGGTCTGGTGCCCGGACGGGCGCAGGAGCAACGAATGAAACGGATTTTGCTGATAACGGCCATACTGACTTTGACGAGCGGTTGCGACACGTTCACGAAAGTGAGCGCTATGGACGACGGCAAGGCCCAGGCCCAGAAGCGGTGGAGTCACACTCGCGCCCAACTGCTGTGCGACGCTGCCGGCGAATACCTCAAGTCCGGGCAACTGGACAAGGCTGCCGACAAGGCCCAGGAGGCGCTGGCGTTGGAAAGCGGCCTGGTCACGGCCCGCGTATTGTTGGCCAAGGTGTACATCGAGCAGGGCGAGTTCCCCGCCGCCATCGTCGAAACCCAGAAGGCCCGGAGTCTGCAGCCGATGGCTTGGGAACCGTTGTACTACCTGGCCGTCGCCCAGGAACGGAGCGGACACCTGGAAGAGGCCCTGGAGAACTACCGCAAGTCTGAGGCCATGTCGCCCGGAAATCTCGAACCGGTGAAGGCCGCCGCAGAGGTGATGATCCAACTGGACCGCACGGCTGAGGCGAGGCTTTACTTAGACAGCCATCTCGGCTCGGCCGGAAACGACGTGGGAATGTACGAACTCGCCGGGCGATTGGCCATGGGGGCTCGCGACTACGCCCAGGCCGCCCGATATTATCAGCGTGCCCATGACATGGATACGGCGAACATCCGCTACCGCGAGGTTCTGGGCGAGGCTCAACTGCTCAACGGTGATTACGCCGGGGCCGCCGAAACGCTGAGCGACTTGCTGACGGACAAGAAATACACTCCCTCTTCGACGACCTACTGCCGGCTGGGCGAGTGCCACCTGGTGATGAACAGACCGGCCCAAGCGCAGGATTATTTCTTCAAGGCCACCGAGTTGGATCCCGAATCCGCGGGTGTCTGGGTGGGGTTGGCCAAGGCGTCGTCGATGGCCGGAGACTGGCGCCGGGCGATCCTGGCGGCCCGCAAGGCGTTGGGGTTCGAAGAGGACAACGCCGAGGCGCTGGCGCTCCTGGGCTATTCGCTGCTCAAGAACGGGCAGCACGAGGAAGCCCTGGCCACGCTGATTCGCGGTACCAAGGCCAAGCCGGAGGACGGCACGTTGCAGTGCGTCCTGGGCCGGGTCTACGCGGTGTCCGGGAATTCCACCAAGGCGGTGGAATGCTACCAGCAGGCCTTGCGGCTGGAACCCGGCAATTCATTGGCGCGTGAACTGCTGGCCCAGTCCACGGCCTCCAAGACGAGGGCCACTCCATGACGGCCATCAAACGGCTCAGCATCATCAGCATCGCCACGATCGTTGTCGGGACGGGCGCGGCCTATTACGGGACCGTGCTGTTGATGCACTCGATCGGGCTGCCGGCGAGCGTGAATTACCTGGTGCTGGCGCTGGTGGCGGCGACGGCGTCGCTGATGCTCGTGGGCTTC
>CAZYDC010000075.1:0-13508 GCA_964646065.1 uncultured Planctomycetaceae bacterium
GCTCGCTGATCAGCACGTTGGAGTCCACGGCCATGCCGATGGTCAGAATCAATCCGGCGATGCCGGGCATGGTGAACACGGCGTCGAAGGTGGCCATCGCGCCCAGGATCATTACGATGTTCAGCGCCAAGGCCATGTTCGCGATCAGCCCGGACAGGAAGTAGTAGAGCAACATGAAGACGGCCACCGACGCCAGGGCGATGATGCCGGCCTTGATGCTTTCCTTCTTGTTGATGTCGCCCAGGCCCGAGGAGAACGAACTGACGGACACGGGGTCGGGGTTGAGCCTGGCCGGCAGCGAGCCGGCCTTGAAGGTGCCCACCAGGTCCTGGACTTCCTGCTGGGTGAACGAGCCCGAGATAATGCCGCTGTCGGTGATGGTGCTCTGGATGTTCGGGGCGGAGTACACCTCGTCGTCCAGCAGGACGGCCATGATGTCGCCCGCCCGGGCGCCTTCGGGCTTCTTGTGCAGGCTGGTCAGTTTTCCGAAAATCGCCGCGCCTTTGGCGTCAAACCGGAAGCCCACGGCGGGCTTGCCCAGGTCGTCGGATGTGGGATAGGAGTCGGCCAGTTTCCACTGGTTGCGGCCCGGCGGATTGAGCATCGTGTCGTTGGGATCGTTGGACAGCAGCACGTACGTGCGGCCGGCGTACTCGCCCGTGACCACTTCGGCCATGCGCTCGGAATCGTCGTGGAGCGGGAACCATTGATACGGGTCGTTCCGCTTGTGCCCGGGGTCCGGCCCCTCGGCCGCGAGTTTATGCACGTAGTCGTCCACCGCGTCCTGGCTGAGCTGATAGGACGTGGCGTCCGATGCTCCCGGTTTATACGGCGACATGCGGAACTCCAGCACGCCGGCCTTGCGGATCAGGCGGACCAGGTCCGTGTAATCGTCCAGGCGTTTGCGCCCGTTGGACCAGGACTCGAACGCGGAGATGATGGCGTCGAGGTCCTTGTCGCGGCCCTTGTAAACCTGCTTCAGGCCCGGCAGGCCTTCCCCGCCGTTGAGGCCCTTTTCGTAGGCGTCCACGCGGCGGTTGTATTCCTTGAAGTTGTTCTTCTTGAGAATCGAGGCTTCCTGCACGGAAACGAAATTGCGCAGGACCGTCGAGACCTTCTGCTCGTTGATGTTGGATTCCTCGATCGCGCGCTGACTGGACAGGTAGGCGATCTCGGCATTGGTGGCCTTCTTGTCCGCCGCCTTCAGCGCCTCGACGGCCGCCTGCACCTTGGCGTCCGGCTGCGTCGATGGCGTTCCGGTCCGCGGCGCCGCGTGGGCCCGGGCCTCGATCTCGGCGGCGCTGGCCTTGGCCTTCTCTTCCAAGGCCGCCAGCCAGGTGTCATGGGCCTCGCCCATCTTCACCAGGCTCTGGCTCTGGAGATCGTTGAGATTCATCTTCTTGAGCAGGGCCGCCCGGGCCTCGGGCGCGGCTTGCTCCACTTCCCGCATCTGGCTGCGGGTGATGTTGTGATTCTCCGCCTCCCGCAGGGCGCGGTTATACGCGTCCTTGGCGCGGCGAGACTCCTCCTGCCCCGCCGGCATGCGAACCATGATCCGGCTGTTGCCCATCGGAACCCATTCCAGCGAGTACAGGCCGTTGGGGTCCACGCGCTTCTTGAGGATCGATATGACATCCTCGGCCAGGTTGCCCGTGTTGCCCGCGGCCGTGCGGTTGTACTCGATCTGCTTGTCGATCCCGGCGACCTGCTGCTGGAAGTCGGCCTTCTCCCGCTCGTTGGCGGCCGTCACAAGCTTGGCCTGGAGATCTTTCTTCTCCCCTTCCAACCGGGCGATCTCCGAGGCCGGAGTGCGGATATCGAAGATCACGATCGATCCGCCGTTCAGGTCCAGACCTTCTTTCAGGCCCTTGGTTTTGATCGAGACAATGCACAGGGCCACCAGCAAGGCCACAAACGCGAATTTCAACGGCAAGTTCTTGACGTTCATTTTCTTCCTACATCATTCTGAAGGTCGTGCAGCTCGTAGTGTCGCCGTAAGGCGATTCTTCAAGAAGCCCCTCACGAGGCCACCACAAACCAATTCCTCAAGAAGCCCCTCACGGGGCCGCTACAAACCAATTCTTCCAGATGCCCCTGACGGGGCCGCCACAAACCGGCAATTCAAAAGGTGGTACATTGTGCAGCCAAACGGCGAATTGGTCAAGCAAAACCTTTGGGTCAGCCGTTCGTAGTGTCGCCGTGAGGCGATTCTTCAAGAAGCCCCTCACGGGGCCACTACGAACGAACTCACCTCAGCCACGCGCCCAGCGGGTCGCACGACGGAATCGGCGCGAAAATCAGAAACGCGATGTTGATGCCCGTAACCAGATCGTACGCCCAGGTCATTCGAGGCCATCGCCACAGCCGGACCTTCAACCACCAGCCGCCCAGGCGCGGGTCCTCGATGGGAACCCTGCCCGCCAGCACCGACTGCGTGTACGACATCCGCCTCAACGCCGTGAACAGGGTGGAAAGGCCCTGCTGGACCAAAATGGCCGGAACATTATAGGCGAACGTGCCGATCAGGATCGCCGCCGACCGCTCGCCCCTCTGCCAATAGCCGATGGTGCAATGGTCGATCAGGTCCTCGGCCCGCGCGCGGGCGTAGGAGATCATGAACGAGTTGAAGAACGCCAGCATCGCCAGCAGGCAGTACGTCACGTTGGCCGGCGAGGCCGCCGCGTAATACACCGCGATGCCGGCATACACCACGAAGTCGCTGAACCGGTCCAGCGTGCTGTCCAGGAACGCCCCGAAGGTGGTCTTCTTGTTGCCGATCCGCGCGACCGCCCCGTCCAGCATGTCGCAGGCGCTGGCCAATAGCATCAACACCCCCGCCAGCAGCAACCAGGCATTTTGGCCGGCGTGAATGTCCCACGCCCAGGCGAAACTCCTGCCGGCCCCCAGGGCGTAGCACACGCCCGCCCCGGCCGTGATGACCAGCCCCGCCATCGTCAGCCCGTTGGGCGTCACGCCCAGACGCACCAACCCGCGCGCAAGAAAGTCCCGCGCGGTGATGAATCCAAATCCAATGGCCTTGCCGATAGTCACAGCTATCTATATTGACGAAGTGGCGCGGAATTGCAAACCGGAAATGTGGCACTGAAGTTTTCTTGATCCCCAAAACTGGTATGTACCGCGGCCCGCGTGTAGGATATCGCCCGACATGGACAAGAAGACGATACATCCCGGCGGCGCGCTGTTTTCCTGGGACTTCCGGCGCCGCCATCCGCATTTGATTTTGCCCAAGCTGTTGACCGAAAGGGCGAAGGGCTTCGTCTTTGAACCTGCCCGCCTCCAGAGCGGCCTGGCCGCGCTCTTGAACTGGGCCGATCTGGCGGCCCAGGGTGCCTTGCGGCAGAAGGAGACATCCCTCGACTCGGAATTCCACCGCGTGGTGTTCGGGCAAGCCCTGGGCTACAAGACCGTCAGCGACGATCCCCAGGATTACACGATGGTCAAAAACCCCACCGTCGCGGGCGCGGGCATCGCCGACGGGGCCTTGGGGTTCTTCACCGCCGGCCGGGAATCCGCGCCGGTCGTCATTATCGAATGCAAGGACGCGACGACCGACCTGGACCATGACAAATTCAACGGCCGCACGCCGGTACAGCAACTCTCGGACTACATGGCCCAGCTCCCCGAAACGCCTTGGGGCATCCTGAGCAATTACCTGGTCGTCCGCCTGTACCACAAGGACAGGCCCATGCGGGCCTACCAGGAGTTCACGGTCGCCGACTTCAAGGACCCCGACAAGGCCCGCGATTTCCTGTACCTGTTTGAACCGGACGGTTTGCTTGGCCACCCGCCGCTGCAAATCGCAAGGGCGCTGGAACTGCTCCTGCGAACACGAAACCACAGCATCAAGGCAACCCTTGAGTTCTACGGTTATTATGAGGACCATCGCGAGAGCCTTATTGAACACCTCCGGCAAACACACGGACATTGCTATGAAAAGGCCAGGCACGTTGCCGAGAAGATAATCGACCGTATTGTATTCGTGGTCCTTTGCCAAAGTTGGGGTCTTCTGCCTTCCGATCTGCTCTCCCGTTGCGCGTATCAGTTTTCTTTGGTTTCCCGCCACAGCAACCCGCGATGGAGGAACTTCCTCGACCTTTTTGAAGCCCTTCGCAGCGGGCATAAAGCGATTCATCGCGACCACGGTTTTGATCATCCACTTTTCGCCCACGATCCCACAGTCGATTCGCTCCAACTTGATGATGTATGGCCCCTGATCCTGGAGGAATTCAGCAGAGTCGATTTTGCGAACCAGATACCAGATGGGATGCTTCGCGCCTTCTTTGCGCCCGCCGCGCAGGCTTTCGATACGGCGCGCGCAGAACACTGTGCACTTGCCCGCCTCTACCCTGTCGGGATACGCTTGTTTGAATACTAGCGGTCTGTGACCCGTGAAACGATGGACGCGGGTGCCACCCTCAAGCGGGGTCGTTGCTGTTCCCGCTTGAGGGTGTCCTGAACGCCCGGCGCACCCTCAAGCGACAACAGCAACAGCGTCGCTTGAGGGTGGCACCCATCAATTGACGAGTCAAAGAACACCAGCTCCATGCTTCGGATCTACCGCGCCTGGACTGCCCTTGGCGATAGACATTGCTTGAGGACATAGGTGATCGGAGGGCTTTCTCCAAGTTTCTCCAGATCAACATCAGAGAAAACTTGCGTCGAGATGTGAACAGTGTCGTCGCCCCAATCGGTCACGTCCAGCCAGTGGAGTTCCACAGTACCACTGTAATTCTGAACGACGAGAGCATCCGGCACGTCAGAGGATATGATTTGGTAGTCCTCCTCTTTGGCCAGAAACAATGATAGGTCGCCCTGGAGAACAACAAACCGATTCTCATGCATGTCCGGGACTATTCCGAAGATCACTTTGAAAGCATCGGCGATGGAGTCGTTCTCGCTGACCGGCAGGTCATCTTCTACCAGGTGCTGGGCAGCACAGAACTTGCGCAGGAATGCGAGTACACACCTGTTGGACAGATACCGGACCTTCCCGGCAGCCACTTTGGATGCAGCGAACTCGACGCGTTCGATCCCCGATTCTTGTTCCTGAATTTGGTGGTATATTCGCAGCAATCCTCGGAGCTTCTTGATGTCTTTGGGCTGAAGCACGATCATCGCTATTCCCAGATCATCGTTCAATTCTGTGCCCGACAATGCTTGTACCAGAAGTGTGATCGACTTTGTCCTCATGGTGATCCCTTCCGTTGCCTTATGATTGGCCAACTCGTTCTCGGTTCAACTCATTTCTTGTGTGTTTTGTAGCACTTTAGTCTATAGGAACACGATTAGTGATGAACAGACTGGCAAGATGATACCCATCTACGAGAACTATTGGCGATTTCTGTGCGTCGGTGGCCTCGGTAATGGCAGCTCTTGAATAATGGCTGGTTGTAACGATGCTTCCTTTTGCGTTTGGTTGCAGGCTGCCTCGCAATTCTGCGACCTCCTTCCGCCCGACGGAATGAAGCCACCTTTTAGCCTGCACTTGAATGAGTAGTCCTTTCACCGGCCACAATTGACGGCCGACGTAAGCGTTGATGTCAATGCCTCCATCCTGGCTATATTTCGTAACAGCGACCTGTTCAAACCCGGAACTCACGAGGAGGTCATGGATGAGGTGCTCGAACCTTTGTGGGGCGACACCTAAAAGCCGTGAGCGCACTTGTTCCACTTCTGTTGGATTCAATGCCGGATCATTGGGGTTCTCGGGCCGCTGAATTTCGGTTTCATCCGGCAGTTCCATGTTCCGCGTTCTTGAATCGCGAAGAACTGACTCCGACATCGGGTAGTCGTTCGCCACCTCGACAGCTTCCATGTTCCGGATAATGCGAAATTCAAACGCCCAAACATTGCGGAGACTCCCCCGAGAATCTGCCTGTGAATCCGGGTAGTGACGTAGGTACTCCAGCAAACCAAGGAATTTCCACCTTTTGGGGCCGACTTTTCGATCCCGGCGACTTCCGACGATTATGAATCCGTAGATAGGAAAATTGAGTTGAAGCTGTTGAGGAATCCTTTTGTTTACACCTGCAAGCGTTTGGTCACCTTCCCGTCCAGCACCGGTATAAAAGATTATGTCATCCTCTATGCGGTCATGGTAGGGGTTCTCTTTTGCCTGCTTGGCCGAAGGGACGGCAGTCAAAACAAGGAGACGGCGGACTACGTTGTCCGGCCCAACGCACGCTCGGATTCCTCCCGCGTTTCCAACCGACAAAATTCGCTGAATCTCTTCGATGGAATAGAGATTTCCTACCCTGAAGGAATCTGCCCGATTGCTTTCGCTCATGGGAGTAGTGTAACCGACCATTGCCGGGCCAGCAACCACGTCTTGTCGAATTGGGACTGACCACACCTTTCCGCAGGCGGAAAGAGAGACTTGTTCACGCGATGGGCTTTCGTTACCGGCTTCACGTACGGGAGCTTCCCGGATGCCCGGACATGGTTTTCTCCTCAAGACGCTCGGTGATCTTTGTAAACGGTTGTTTCTGGCATCGCCACAAGTGCTCCAACGGAATTCGGATGCCAAAGTCGCGCTTCGATTCTGGAAAGCTAAACTCAATGGAAACTTGAAACGAGACCAACGGAATCACAGGGCCCTCCGCAGTGGAGGGTGGCGACTCCTGGTTGTATGGGAATGCCAAACGGGGCAAACTGGCCGCCTATCCGAACGAGTGCGCCATTTTCTCACCTTGGATTAATCGGGTTCGCCGTTCACTCCTCCAGAAGGTGGGCGGGCTGCACCTGAACTTCTTCATCGTGGAGCAGCATCCCACGTTCCCGCCGGACCTCTATGAAAAGAAATGCCCTTGGGACAAGAAGACCATGCTGGAGAAATGGATCAGCGAGCGGGTGTTGAAGTTGACCTGCACGGCCGAGGACATGCGTCCGCTGGCGGAGGCGGCGGGGTTCAAGGAAGGGGTCCACAAATGGGACGAGGCCGAGCGCGCCGGACTTCGCGCCGAGCTGGACGCGGCGTACTTTCATCTCTACGGCCTGGAGCGCGAGGAAGTGGACTACGTTCTGGACCAGTTTCAGGGGGTGGTCAAGGAAGACGTGGCCGCCGGCCGCCCCGGCCCGACTCGGCGGGCGATCCTGGAAGCCTACGACGCAATGTGCGGCCAATAGATTTGCGGGGCGCC
Source organism: uncultured Planctomycetaceae bacterium (assembly GCA_964646065.1). Lineage (GTDB taxonomy): Bacteria > Planctomycetota > Phycisphaerae > SM23-33 > SM23-33 > CAZYDC01. The sequence continues at coordinate 7,161 of CAZYDC010000075.1, forward strand.
AAAGTCTTGTGGCGCCCCTCCTGTGGCACCCCCAAGTCCGCTTGGGGGTGTCTGAGGGACTGTCTCCATTTTGGGCTGTTTCAAAATGGGGACAGTCCCTAACGCCCCGGACACCCCCAAGCGGACTTGGGGGTGCCACAATCAAGAGCCCCACCATTGCGACACCATGACAGATTTGTCATGCCAACCGTCACAATTACACGAAATGACATGGTAAATTTCCCTGCCCGAATGGGGCGATTTTGGCGGCATAAATGCAACTGGTGTGCCAAGAGGTCCTTGCCGCGCCGGCGGCGGAGGCCGACGGCCTGGCATGGCCGTTGCATACTGTTTTGGTTGTTGTTTTGCGCATCCTGCGCGGGGTTGCGAGAGGCCCGCCGGGACGCTTGAAAAGTGAATAGCGGCCGCGAAGGAGAATTGACGATTTACGACTTGCGGCAAAGAAAAGAGAAGAACTCGGTCCCGATGCCGGCCTGACGCATCCTGGAAACGAAAGGAGAATGGGATTGCCATGATGACAGGGCAAACCCGCTCGGGAAACCTGGTTCGACGGATGACCACGGACTATGGGGAGATTTCTATGAACTGCTCGAAAAATCGCGAGAATGCGTGTCCAAGATTTACAAACTGCTTTATATCATACACTTATAGTTCTAATGATTGCGTAGAATCGGGCAGAACAGGGGCCAGTCGGGCAGAACGGGTTCCCGGTTGGGCAGAATGGGTTTCCGGTTGGGCAGAGCAGGTGTACGCTCAGGCAGAGCGGGTTCCGAATCGGGCAGAGGCCAGCCTGGAGCGGCGCGCAGCGGCACAGCCGATGTCAATCTGCCGGGCGCTTGGCTCGGGTTTACTTGGCGACCGTCTTGGCCTTGACCTTGGCGGAGACCTTCTTATAGTCCTTGTCGTGGCCGTTGTCGCCGGGCCTGCCCGCCGTCTGCTCCGAGGAATGGCTGGCGGGGTCGGCGGCGGAGTACTTGGCGATGAACTCCTCGAGCAGTTCGCGCGCGTGGTAGTCGGTGAACTGCACCGGCGGATGCTTCATGGTGAAGGCGCTGACGGCCTCCAGGGGGCCGGCGAGCTTCTTGGTGCGGGCGAGCTTCACACAGCGGATGGCGTCGATGGTCTCACCCGCGGAGTTGGGCGAGTCCTCCACCGACAGCCGCAGCTCCAGGTTCAGCGGAACGCCGCCGAAGCCCCGGGCCTCGATGCGAAGGAAGCAGACCTTGTTGTCCTTCTGCCAGGGCACGTAGTCGGCCGGGCCGATGTGGACCTGGTCCGGCGGCAGCGGGATGTCCAGTTGCGACTGCACGGCCTCGGTCTTGCTGACCCGCTTGGAGGTCAGGCGGCTGTGATTGAGCATGTTCAGGAAGTCGGTGTTGCCGCCGGTGTTGAGCTGATAGGTGGCGTCGACCTTGGCACCGCGGTCCTGCATGAGCCGCGTCAGGACGCGGTGGGTGATGGTGGCGCCGACCTGGGCCTTGATGTCGTCCCCGGCGCAGGGGATGCCGGCCTTGCGGAACCGCTGGCCCCATTCGGGGTTGGACACGATGAACACCGGCATGCAGTTGATCAGGCTGACCCCGGTGTTGAGGCAGCACTGGGCGTAAAACTCGACGGCCTTCTGCGAGCCGACGGGCAGGTAGTTCATCAGGATTTCGGCGCCGCTGTCCTTGAGCACGGACTCGATGTCGGCGGAGGTGGCGCTGGGACGGTCGGCGACCACGAACCGCTGGTGCTCGGGGTACTCCTTCAAATGCTCGCTGACGCCGTCGAGCACGTTGCCCATGGCGACCTTGACGCCCTTGTAGTTGAAGTTATCGTAGAAGACCTTGGTGTTGTTGGGCAGGGCGAACATCGCTTCGTGGATGTCGCGGCCGACCTTGCGGGCATCGATGTCGATGGCGGCGACGATCTTCACGTCGGAGGCCTGGTAGCCGCCCAGCACCGGGTGGCAGAGCCCCACGGTGTCGTTGGAGGGGTCGGCGTAATAGTTGACGCCTTGAATCAAAGACGAGGCACAGTTTCCCAGTCCAGCAATTGCGACTCGAATTTCACTCATTATGTCCTGTCCTGTTTCTTCCTGGCCGCCAGGCAAAAGCCGGCCCGAAACAAAAGCGAGCGTATGAAAGAGCTGCTAATTCTATGCAGACTCCAGCCGCTCGTCAATGCATCCAATAACTTTGTTTTCCAAGCCCGGTCAAGGCGTTGGCCGGGTCAACCAGGCTTGATCGTACACCTTTTCTTATACAGCAGACAGCAGCAGCAGAAATTCCAGGTTTCCGCCTTTGCCTTTGAGGATCGACTGCATCACCGCGCAAACCTGGCAGGAGCCGCTCTGCTGGAGCTTCCGGCAGACCTCCAGGCAAACCTCGCGGGCCCGGTCTTGACTGAGCACCGCCGAAGGATTTTCCCAAACCTGCCGAACCTGCCGGTCCATCTTAGCGACCTCATAATGAGGTTTAAGCAAAGAAATAATCCGCCCGCCCTGCGGGGGCGATTTCAACCATCGCACGGCGGCGGGAACGGACAGGGCCTGGGGCGTCCAGGCCACGTCGATCGTCACCAGGTCCACCGGTTCAGACACCTCGCAGTACAATGCGTTAGTTCGCTCCATGACCACGACGCGCGGATCCTTGCGGAGTTTCCAGGCCAACTCGCCGTAACCGGTGTCGATGGCATAGACTTTGGCAGCCCCTCGCCGCAGGAGACAATCGGTGAACCCGCCGACATTGCAGCCGAAATCCGCGCACACCCATCCACGCACGTCCAGGCCGAAGGCCTCCAGTGCGGCGTCCAATTTCTCACCGGCCCGGCTGACGAACTTGCCGACCATAAACCACCCAAGAGCGTGAAGCGTAGAGCGTACGGCGTAGCGCGTGAAGAAACCGTAGGGCGTGAAGCCTGGGGTCTGTTGCGTGAAGGCAATCCTTCTTCGCCGTTACGCCCTACGCTGTACGCCCTACGCTCTACGTCTGGGACTCTACGCCTGGGTCTGGGCCTTGGCCAACCGCTTGGCCAGACGCGACTTCTTCCGCGAGGCCGTGTTCTTGTGAAGCGTGCCCTTGGCCGAAACCTGGTCCAACTTCTTGTAGACCGTCTTGAGCTGCGTCGCCGCGGCGTCCTTGTTGCCTTCGCTCAGCGACTGCTCGAACGACTTGAGCGCATCCTTGAGCTGGTCCTTGCGCCAGCGGTTGCGCCCGCGACGCTTGGCGTTTTCACGATCTCTCTTCTTGGCCGATAACGAATGTGCCACTTATCTTATCTCCTGCTGTTGTATCTTCCGCCGGCAGTCTGGCTGCCTAAATCTCGATTCCTGCCTTGGCTCTTGATTCTCGAACATGTGCCAAAGGAGAAGCATTATACACATACTCCGCCCAGAGACAATGGCGAACTTACGGTATTGGCCGTTGGTCGTTGGCCCCGCGCTTCAACCTGCGCCCTTTTCCTGCTCTTCGATTTTCTTTCGGACTTCCTCCAGCCGCTGGCGGGCGTCCTTGTAACTGTAGTCCACCTGGGCCACCTGCGAGTACTGGTCCACCGCCTTGAGGAACTCGCCCATTTTTTCATAAACCCTGCCCAGGTTGTAGCGGACTTCCTTGGAGCGGTCCTCGGTCAGTTCGCCGCCCAGCACGCGCTCGAGCGTTTCGGCCGCCTCGCGGTTGAGGTTCTTCTTTTCAAATGCCTGCCCCAGCATCAGGTTTGCCTGCACGCTGTGCCGCGCGTCGCGCCGGGCCTGCTGAAGCGAGTAGATGGCGTCGTCGAGCTTGCCCAGGGCCAGTTGCCGCCGGCCCAGCTCGAACTTGATCGACATGTCGGTGGGATAGTTCACCGCCCGATCGGCGTACTCCACCAGCTCGAACTCGGCCAGTTCCCTCAGCGCCACCGTGGCGGCCGCCTTGTCGCCCGCGTCCCGAAGTTTTCTGAAGCGGCGGGTCATCTGCTTGATCTTGATCTCGCCGATGCGAAGTTTGTACTGGTAGGAATTGTTGTCCTTGAAGGCCTTGGCCAGCACGTCGATGGCTTCGTTCTCATAGCTTTCATCCTGCATGAGCAGCAGCGTATCCACGTACGCGCCGATCTTGCCCGGGATATTGGGGGTCTTGAGGTAGTCCGCCTTGGCCTCCTCGACCTGCTGCTTGCGGAAGGTCTCGCTCTGGGAAAGCTTGTCCTTCTCGATGAGTCTGTTCTGGCCTTCGAGGTCCTTGACGCCCTTGGTGAAGGAGCCTTCCTGGTCGTACTTTCCTCGCTGGATGGTTTCCTTGGCCATCAGTTCGCCCAGGATATTTTGCAGCGCCGAGTTGTCCGGATCAGCCTCGCGGGCGATCTCGCAGGCGTCGATGGCCAGGCGGTATTGCTCGATGTTGTGCATCGCTTCGATCAGGAATTGGAGCAGCTTGCGGTTCTTGCGGGTCGCCTGCCGCTGCGATTCCAGGACGACCAGACCCATCCAGCGGACCAAGGCCTTGTCTTCCAGCGCGATGGCGGCCTTCATGACCCCTTCCATGTACTGCTCGTTCCCGGGCTCCTTGGCCAGCAGAAACTCCCAAGCCACCAGTTGGCTGATCGGTTCTTTGCCCGCAGGCCACTTCCTTTTTTCCATGAAGCCGGCCGCCTTGCCTCCGGCGTGGGTTCGATTCAGCGAGGCCTCCCGCAGCGGTTGATGTCCGCGCTCGATGTTTCCGGGCTCGCGCTGAATGCCTCCGATATACAGTTCGATGGCAAAATCCCAGTTGCCGGTGGCCGCGACCTGGTCGGCCCGGTCGAAGAATGCCTTGCCCTTGCCCTTGCCGGCGACGGCCGGGGCCTTGCCGTCAACCGCCGGCGTCTTTGCCTCAGCGACGGGCGCTTTGTTGCCAGCGACGGGCGCCTTGTTGTCGGGGGCGGGTGTTTTACCGCTTGTCTGTGCCATTTTGTGAACCTCTTGTTCCAACTTCGGAGCTTTATGTTAACCGAATCCACTGCCCCTGACAAGGGCCGCATGATAAACTCGGGAGAACATCGTTCAGGATCGGCCGTGAGTTGCGGCCGCCGTGAGAATCAGCCATCGAAGAGAAGCATAGCGGCAACTGTGATTTCGCCGGGAAAGGATGCGATATGGAACCGCCCGCTCAGACCTCTTATCTGAAACACCCCTCGGCGCAGCCCATTCGGGCGCTGCTTCAGGATCCCACCGTCACGGAGATCATGATCAACGGGCCCTCGCAGGTGTACGTGGAGCGCGACGGGGTCATGCAGAAAACCACGGCGCGATTTCGCAGCGCGGCCGAACTGAAGGTGCTGATCCAGGTGCTGCTCCAGCCATCGGGCAGGGAGGTCTCGGCCGCGAGCCCCTACGAGGATTTCCGCCTGCCCGACGGGACGCGGGGGAACGTGATCCTTTCTCCGATCGCATTGAACGGGCCGGTGGTGACCTTGCGGAAGGCTCTGGGGTCCGTGGCCACCGTGGCCGACCTGATCCGGCGGCAGACGCTTTCAAACCGGATGGGGCATTTGCTGATCGCGGCCATTCGCGCGCGGGGCAACATCGTCTTCGCCGGTGCCACGGGCACCGGAAAAACCACCACGCTGGGAATCTTCGCCCAGTACATCCCCGACTCCGAGCGGATCATCACCATCGAAGACACCGCGGAACTGCATTTCAAGCAGCCGCACGTGGTCCGCCTGGAGTGCCGCCGGGCCAACCTGGAGGGCCGGGGAGAAATCACGCTGGCCGAGCTGGTGCGGAACAGCCTGCGAATGCGCCCGACGCGAATCATCGTCGGAGAGATCCGCGGCGACGAGGCCGCGGACATGATCCAGGCCATCATCAGCGGGCACCACGGCTGCCTGGCCGTCGTACACGCGGCCTCGCCGGAGGACACGATCTTCCGGCTGGAAACCATGCTGCTCTCGCGGGGGCTGTTGCTGCCGCTCTGGGCCATCCACATGCAGATCGCCTCCGCGATTGACCTGGTGGTGCAGCATGAAATGCTCCCCGACGGCGGGCGGAAAATCACCAGGATCACGGAAGTTTCGGGCGTACGGGAAAATCAGGTCGCCCTCCGTGACCTGTTCCAGTATCGTCGCCACGAGGGCGGCGGAGAATGGTTCTGCGACGGCGCCAAACCGCGAATCGCCGACAAGTGCGAACGCATGGGAGTCCCACTCCCGCCGGAAGTCTATGCCGAGGGAACCGGATAGCCAGAAACAGCGAACGATTCCTCGGATCTCCGCTCTGAAAATGCAGACGGGTTAGCCGCTGAGGCCGCGTAGAAACTGAGAACGGCAAAGAAGAGATAAATTAGCAGGATGAACAGGTTATCTTTTTCCTTCGTTGCTTCTTGCTTTCCTCAGTTTCTCTGCGACCTC
>CAZYDC010000076.1:0-13426 GCA_964646065.1 uncultured Planctomycetaceae bacterium
TCAGCAGGATCTGGAAGTCCAGGAAGTCCACCACGCCGTCGCCGTTGAAGTCGGCAGTGGCCCAACCAACGCCGGGGCCGCTGGCCTGCCAGTGGTTCAGCAAAGTCTGGAAGTCGCCGAAGTCCGTGGCCTTGTCCAAATTCGCATCGCCGTAGTTGGTGTGGAAATAATGGTTCAATTCGTACGTCACGTCGTCCTGACTGACCACGCCGTCGCCGTTGACGTCGTACTGGGAACTGTAGGCCACCAGCGAGCGAGGCCAGGTTCCGAGGTAGCTGGACGGCGCGACGGTCAGGTTCTGGTAAATCGCGTCGATGTCCAGCGAGTTGATCGCGCCATCGCGGTTGGTGTCGCCCGGCAGATACAACGTGACGGCGCCCGTGGCGTACAGTTCGCTGGTGTCCCAGACATAGCCGGTGGCCGCCTGATCGTCCTGCCAGGTGAAATTCCCGGTCGGCGTCACTCCGGTCCAGTTGAACAGTTTAACCGGCTTTGCCAACAGGGTTGCCGGGTTCACGCCGGAGGCCAAGGTCACGTCCAACGTCCCGCCAAGGGCGACAGGAATGCCGGTGTCGAAAGAAATCGTCGAACCCCACGCGTTGCCGTCCAGGACCATATCGAGAATCCCGTTGGTTCCCATGGACATGCCGGTGTGAACCTTGATGGGAATGCTCGACGCGGTGTAGTTGCGCACCACCAGCGTCTTGGCGCCGGACAAGTTCATGCCGTTGATCGAACCGTCGGCATTGATAAGGTTCTGCGTGGAAGCCGCCCCGGTCAGACTCAAGTAGGTCGCTCCGCGAGCGTCGGCGCCGTCCAGCGTGGCGTTGGCCAGCGAGGCGTACCGCAAGGCCGCACCCGCGAGGTTCGCGCCGCTCAGGTTGGCCTTGCTCATCGTGGCGCTGGTGAGGTTGGCGCCGGCGAGATTGGCGCCGGTGAGGCTCGCGCTGGCGATCGTGGCGGAAGTTAAACTGGCGCCGGCGAGGTTCGCGCCCGAAAGCGTGGCCGAGGTGAAATTCGCGTAATTGAGGGTCTGGCCGCAGAAGTTCCATCCGCTCAGATTATCGTACGCCAGGTTGATCCCTGTCAGGTCCTTGGCCTGGTAGCCGGCCGTCGAGTACAACTGCGCCGCCGTGAAACCGCTGGCTGTGGTGTTGTTGAAATTCGCATACCGCACGTTGGCGCCGGTCAGGGTCGCGCCGGTCAGCGAGGCGTAGGAGAAGACAGCGCTCGAAAGGTTGGCGCCGGTCAAGTTCGCGCCGGCCAGGTTCGTGCTGGACAATATGGTGGAACCAAGAACGGCGCTCGTGAGGTTCTGGCCGGCGAAGTTCCAGGTGCTGAAGTTGTCGCTGGACAGGTTGATCCCGGTCAGATTCCCGGCCTTATAGCTGGCCGTCGAGTACAACTGTGCCGTCGTGAGGCTGGTGTCCACGAAACTCGCGTTGGTGATCGTCTGCCCGGAAAAGTTCCAACCGGTCAGGTCGTCGCCGTCCAGCACGATCCCCGCGAGGTTCCCGCCCGCGTAGCTGGCGGTCGAGTACAACTGCGCCGCCGTGAACCCGTTGGCGTACCCGAAATTGGCGCCCTGCACGATGGCATTGGTCAGGTCCGCGTTGCTCAGCGTGTCGGAGTTGAGATCCGTACCCGTGAGGTTCGCGCCGATCAGGTATCCCTGGGTGAGGTTGCGGCTGTCCAAGTCAGCCCCGGGCGCCGCGCTGACCCCCGCCCCGCCGGGGCAGCATGTCGTGCCGGGCTGCTTGCCCTGGCTGTGGTCCGCCGGGTTCACCCATTGCCACTGGTAGATGTCCGCTCGCGCGACGGCGGCGAGGAACGAAGCGAAGGCCAATGCACATATCAACGCGACTGTTGTGCGTTTCATCGTTTTTCTCCTTTTCCCGGCACCCAAGCGATCCAGTTCTCGATGCCATCCTCAGGCGGGCAGTTTGTTCCTATGTGTGTCATGCTTTGGATTTCTGATTTTGCGTTACAGGGTCGCGACAGATACGGCGGCATCCGCTTCAAACGCTACGCCGGCGCAATCACGGGTGGGGTCCGATGACCGGCTTGTCCGCGCAGGAGTAGACTTTAACACCCCACATATAGCCGGCTGGGTCGAGCGTGTCCGCCAGACCGAATGCGGCGGCATGGCCGTCGGCGAAGGCGTAATTGCTGCCGGTCTTGTGCATGTTGGGCTCGACATAGGCAATATGGTTCTCGGCCGGTGCGGCGGTCTTGTCCGCCAAAACGGCGTTGATGGAGGTCATGGCGTCGGCGTAGTTGAGTTGAGTGATCACGTCGCCCAGGACGTAGCTTGTTCCGTCGAACACGCCGCCGTTGTCCTGAACGCCGTTGGTGGGACAAAAGGACCTGTAGGTGTCGCCGCCGTTCACGGTGGATCCGTAGATGCCGTTGGGGCTGTTGCCGAACTCGGCGAACAGGATGGTTCTCTGGATATCTTCCACCTCGATCCTGTTGACATAGCACAGGCTGCCGGTGCCCGGGGGAGCGTCCGCGTCGTGGGCGGAGCTGAATTTCTTGCTGGGCATCAGGATTTCATTGGGGGTGTAGCTCAGACGGGCGCACTGACGGTCGTCCAGGACGCGGGACTGGGCCGCCTGGCCGGCGGGCGGGTTGATGATGCGGCCGGTATTCGTGGCGGCGCTCCAAGTGGTGAAGTCCGCGGGCGCCCAACCGTGGGAAACGTGCGAGGGACAAACGAACTCATCCGACGTGTGAGGATACGACCCCGCGGTCGGGTCGCCGGTGTAATCCGTCGTGTCGATGGCGGCTGTCCAGTGGTAATAGCCGCCGCCGCTGGAGTTCCCATTGATGTAATTGTAGCAGGCGGGATACATGTCGTTGTTGGCCGTGGTGTAGATCCAGATGGCCAACCCGGCGTTGTGCATGTTGCTCAGGCAGGCCACCCTCTGGGCCGAGACCTGAGCCTGCATCAGATTGGGCATCAGGATGGTCGCCAACAGCGCGATAATCCCGACGACAACCATCAACTCAATCAACGTAAAACCAGTCCTCTTTCTCATGCGTTCGTTCCTTATCCATCTGGTTCTTTTGGGCGAGGTTTGAATCGGGTTCACATTGGGTAACAGCACGACCGATGCGGTTTCATCGTTTCTCTCCTTTTCCCGGCACGCAGTCGCAATCCGCTTGCCGGCGTCATCCTTTGCGCGAACGATTCGACCCCAAGTGTCCCATGCTTTAACCGTTAATCAAGTTAGGTTTCGGTAAAGTCTCCCCTTTTTCAGCCTTCACCAACCCGCCGATAAAACAACAAAAGCGCCGACAGGCAAGCCGAGTCTAATGTCGGCTTGCCTGTCGGCGCTTTTTCTGCTGTTCTTCGCCTCTACGCTCTACGCTTTACGCCCCACGCTCCACGGTCTTCATGCCGTGGCGAGTTCCTTCTGCCGTTTGTCCAGTTGCGTGCGCAACCGCAGCAGGACGGAGGAGTGCATCTGGCTGACGCGGCTCTCGGAAAGGTCCAGCGTTTCGCCGATCTCCTTCATCGTCATCTCCTCGAAATAATACAGGATGACGATCAACCGTTCGGCCCGCGACAGGCCGCGAGTCACCAGCTCCCGCAGGTCCTTCTTCTGGCAGGCGCGGAGCGGATCCTCGCTCTTCTTGTCCTCAAGCACGTCGATCTCGCGGACGTCCTTGTGCGAGTCGGTCTCAAACCATTTGCGCGACAGCGAAACCACGCCCGTGGCGTGCGCGTCGCGGTCGATCTTCTCGAATTCGCGGAGGGACATTCGCATTTCCTTGGCCAGCTCGCGAGTCTCGGGCTTTCTGCCGAGGCGCGCCTCCAGCGACTGCGTCGCCTCGGTGAGCTTGTGGGCGCGGCTGCGAACCAGGCGCGGAACCCAGTCCATCGAACGCAGTTCGTCCAGGATGGCGCCGCGGATTCGCGGGGCGCAGTAGGTCTCGAACTTCACGCCGCGGGTGGGATCGAACGCGGCCACCGCGTCCATCAGCCCGAAAATACCGGCGGAAATCAGGTCGTCCACTTCCACTTCTTCCGGCAGCTTGGTGTGCAACCGCTCGGCAGAATACTTGACGATATACAGGTAGTTCTCCATGAGCTTGTTGCGGGCCGCCTCGCTGCGCCCCTTGCGATAGTCCTGCCACCACGCCTCCACCTGCTCGGGAGAACTCTTGACTCTGATCATCGTCGTCTTCATATCGTCACTCCTTGTTGTATCCTGGCCTGGTTCAGTCTGCCTTGGCGGTATTGGGCGAATTCGATTCCATCGAGCTTTTCCAAATCAGTCGAGCGGCATTCAAACGCACGAATGAGCTTTTCAGTACGTCATCTGTCACCACATTACTCATTCTATGTATTTTATATATAGCACTCATCTTATTTTGTCAAGCCCATTTTATCTATTTTATCAAATATTTTTTCGGCGGCTTCTCGTTCGCTGAATGACGGAAGAAAGGGTCGCAAGATGCAAGCCTATTTAGAGGCGATACTTGACTCGTTATTTGCCTATTTCGACCGAGCATCCATGCTCACCGGTATTATCGTGATATTTCGAAAAACCTTAGCCAAACCAGTTGGCGACCTTCTGAAAGAAGCTTTCTTTTCGTTCGACCAACGTTCCGCCGTCGGACAATTTGACGGCCAGGGCGGCCAGGCACTTGCTGGCCGGGCACTTGGGGCTGGCCAGCACGAACGGTTCGCGCCGCCGCACCGCTTCGCGGACCTTGGGATCCATCAGCACGTACCCGGCGTCCAGGACCTTGGCGCCAAGGAATTGCCGGGCGACCGTCGAGATTCGCTGGTAGGTCATGCGGGCCTCGTTGCGATCGGCGGCAAAATTCACCAATAGCGCGCACGCGCCCTTGTAGGGCAACTGCGAAAGGACCTTGATCATCGCGTAGGCGTCGGTCACGGCCGTCGGCTCGGGGGTGGTCACGACGATGACCTCGTCGGCAGAGGCGGCGAAGTGCAGCACGTCCGGGCCTATGCCCGCGCCGCAGTCGATCACGATCACGTCGTTGTCGGCCTCCAGGCGGGACAGATCCTTCAGGAGCTGCGACCGGTGGAACTCGTCCAGGTGGGCCAGCTTGGCCATGCCGCTGCCGCCGGGCACGAACTGCACGCCGCTGGGCAGGTCGATAAGGATGTCCTCCAGCCGCCGCGTTCCGGCGATCACGTGCGAGAGGTTGGACCGCACCTCCACGTTCACCAGCACGTCGAGGTTGGCCAGGCCCAGGTCGGCGTCCACCAGGGCCACCCGCTGCCCCGACGCCGAAAGCATGACCGCCAGGTTCAGCGCGATGTTCGACTTGCCCACGCCGCCCTTGCCCGAGGCGATGGCGATCGTCCGCGTGTTGCGGGACTGCTGCATCAAACGCCGAAGGTTGCTGGCCTGGTCCATTTGCGACATCGGTCATCTCCCTTTCAAAATCCGCTGGGCCAGTTGCCAGGGGTCCGCGGGCTCGATATCGTCCGGCACGTCCTGCCCGGTCGTCACGAAGCTCAGCGGGGCTTCCGGCTCGGCGGAAAAGGAAAGGATTGTCCCATAACTTTCGGCCTCGTCAAGCTTAGTCAGCACAATTTTTGTCGCGCCCAGCGGGCCGAACCGATGAAGGATGTTCTTGGCGCACCGACGGTTGGCGGTGGCGGAGATCAGCAAATGCACCTCGTCGGCCCCCGCGGCGGCAATCATTGTCCGCAGCTCGTTGAGCCGAGGCTGGTCGTTCTGGCTCCGCCCGGCCGTGTCGATCAGCACCACGTCCACGTTCGGCATGCCATGCACGGCCTGGTGCAGGTCGCCGGCAGACTGGACCGTTCGCAAGGGCACTTCGATGATCTCGGCGTAGGTCCGCAACTGCTCCACCGCCGCGATGCGGTAGGTGTCCAGCGTCACCAGGCCGACGCGGCAGTTGTTCCGCAGCTTGTAGTTGGCGGCCAGCTTGGCTAGCGTCGTGGTCTTGCCCACGCCCGTCGGGCCGATCAATGCGATGACCCAAGGCCTGCCGGTCGGCGCCGTCGCGAGCGCCTCGGGCGGGGCCACGTGAATCCGCGAGGCGATCAGGTCGCACAGGCGGTCGGCGATGAGTTTACTGTCGGGTTGTTCCATGCCGGCCAGGCTCAGGCGGAGTTGGTCCATCAACTCGACCGCGATGCCTTCCTCCACGTCCTGCCGCAACAGTTGGGCGTGGAACTCGCGGTACGCCTCCGGCACGACGGCGGCCTCGCGCGCGGGCGCCGCATCCGGCGAAGCTTCGTTCGGCCCGGCAGCATGAAGCGGCGGATGGTTCAGCAGGCTTTCGAGCATCTTCTTGAGGTCGCCGGTCGCGGGCGCGCCGCCTACGTCGGACTCGCTCGCGTATTTCACCTGCGCGGGCGTCATCGCCGGCGATTCATCGGCCGGCCCGAGCAAATCGGCCAACTCCGCGTCGATCTCCTCAATGCCGATGTCCTGGAATTCATCCTCGGACAACCCTGCGGTGGCCGTGAGCACGCTCCGCTCGCGAAAATCGGGGCGAAAATCGGGGACTGAGGCCGATTTCGTCTGCGGAATCGGTGTCTGTCCCCGATTTTCGCGCACCGGACGGGAGGGCACGTTCGCGTTGGGCGACGCGGTCACTTCCCACATGCTGCGCCCGCCGATCAGACCCATCAGTCCGCCCTTGCGGAAATTCCGCGTGTGCAGGATCACCGCGTTGCGGCCTAAGTCCCGCTTGACCTGCGCCAGTGCTTCCGCCATCGTCGTCGCCTGGTACGTCTTCAAAGTCATGGTTCCCGCTCCACAAAGTTAAGGGTTCGCACTTCCACCGAATCGACCTCGTTGTACGCGAGCACCGCCGCCTCGACGCGGTCAGGCCCGGCCATCTGCCTCACGGCCTGGCGCACCGCGGAGGAGCACAGCACCACGCCGCGATGGCCCTGCCGATTCAAACTCTCCAAACCTTCGTTCAACCAGGCCGCCACGCGGTCGGAAAGCTCCGCGTCCATCGCGACGGTCTCGTCGCCGGCCCGCCCCGTGGACGCGGCCTCGTCCATGTGCCGCCGGATTTCCTCTTCCAACTCGGTCCCCAGCGGCACGCACCACAGCCGCCCGTCGCTGGAGCAATATCGCTGGCTGAGCGTGCGGGCCAGGCTGCCGCGAACGTGCTCGCTGAGCAAACGCACGTCCTCGCTGTCGCCGGGCCAGTCGCTCGCGGCCTCCAGGATCGTCTCCAGGTCATGCACCGGCACCTCCTCGCGGAGCAGGTTCTGGAGCACCTTTTGAATCGTGCCGATCTTGAACCTCGCGGTGACCTCAGTCACCAGGGCATTGCTGCGGGAGGACAACTCCGACACCATGCTCGCCACCTGTTGTCGGCTGAGCAGTTCCCACGCGTGGCGGCGAACCACGCAGGCCAGGTGTTCGGCCAGTAGCTCGGCCGCGCCGGAAACCTCCAGCCCGCGAGCCCGAAGGTTGGCCGCCTGGTCGGGGTCGATCCAAATCGCCGCCTGGCCGCGAACCGGCTCCTTGACGGGCCGACCTTGCAGGCGGTGAAGCAGAGGCTCCTCGACGACGGCGAGGAACTCTCCGGCGTACGCCCGGCCTTGGGCGACCTTGGCGCCGCGGATCTTGATGACGTACTCGTGCGCGCCGAGTTGGAGATTGTCCTTCACGCGTACGGCCGGCACGAGCAGGCCCAGGTCGGCCGCGATCTTTCGCCGGACATCCTCGACGTGCTCCAGCAGAGGCCGCTCGCCCGGAGCGCCGGTGCCGTCGGCCAGCTTCACCAGCGCGTAGCCCAGTTCGATCCGGATCGGGTCCACGCGGAGCAGGTCGTCCACGGACGACGTCGCGGGAGCTTTGGCCACGGGTGCGCCGGCCGGCGTCGATGACGCCAGGCCTTCGCCTTCCGCGTCGGACGCGCCGTCGGCGAGTTGGAGGCGATATTCCAGGGCCTCGCCCGAGACGCCGGCCTGCCGCGAAACGACGGCCGCGATGGCCACCAGTCCGCCGCCGATCAGCACCAGCGGCAGCGCCGGCAGCGACGCCAGCGCCAGCAGCGCCAGGAACCCCGCCGTGGTCAGCAGCACGGCCGGACGTGAGATCAATTGCGACGCCACCTGCTCGCTCAGGTTTGAGCGGGCCGCGCTTCGCGTGACGATCAACGCCGACGCCAGCGCGACGATGAAGGCCGGTATCTGCGTCACCAGCCCGTCGCCGATGGTCAATCGTGAGAACAACCCGACCGTCTGCGAGAAATCCCAGCCGTACTGGACCAGGCCCATGTAAATGCCGCCCAGCAGGTTCACCAGCATAATCAGGACGGCCGCGACGGCCTCGCCTCGCAAGAACTTGGACGCGCCGTCCATCGCGCCGTAGAAGTCCGCCTCGCGGGCGACCTCGGCCCGGCGATGTTGCGCTTGGGCGGGCGTGATGACCTTGGCCGCCAGGTCCGCGTCGATGGCCATTTGCTTGCCCGGCATGGCGTCCAGGGCGAAGCGGGCGGCGACCTCGCTGATTCGCGTCGAGTCTTTGGTCACCACGACGTACTGCATGACGATCAGGATCGCGAAGATCACCAGCCCCACGACCAACGACCCGTGGGCGACAAAATCGCTGAACGCCCAGACCACCGTGCCCGCGGCGTAGCGGGCCTGCTCGGGGTCGGCGGCGGCCTGCCCTGCCGTCAGGATCAGCCGCGTCAAGGCCACGTTGAGCACCATGCGTAGCAGCGTCGCGCCCAGCAGCACCGAGGGCAGCGCCGAAAACTCCAGCGGCCTCGACACTGCGATGGTCGTCAGCAAAATAATCGCCGACAGCGCCAGGTTGCCCACCAAGAGCACGTTCATCAAGCCCGGCGGCAGCGGAACCAGCAGGACGGCGATCAGCCCCGCCGCCGCCACCGGCAACAACAACCGCCGGTGCTTCTGCACCGCCTCGACAGCCTGTAAAAGTTGATTGGTCATGTTAGACATTGCCAGCCCCTGTCGTATGGAGTGTCACGCCCGTGCCCACGCCGGCCGCGCCGACCGCCCGGCTACCATTCGATTCTTCTGCGCGGCGGCCATCCCTGGCCGCCGCGTTGACGGCCATTTGACGCCGGCGGTTTCGCAAGGCGGGGGCGCCTTCCATCTGTCTCAAGTCGTCGCGAAGTTGCCGGTGCGAAATCCGCAGGTCGCGCCGGTGCTGCCATCGCTGGTAGAGATAATCGAGCGCACCGATGGCCACCAGCGCCAGGCCCAATCGCAGCGCCAGTTGCCTCACGAGCGAACCGGCCTCGGCCAGTCCGTCTTGTGCTCTGTCGCTCGTGAAAAGAGGGACGGAGGGTGCCATGCCCAAGTCTGCGCGGGCATGGGGAAGCACGGTGGACATGCCCGCGCGGACTTGGGCATGGCACCAGTCAGCCACAGCCGAGGGCGGCTGTGCCACAGCGGCGATTCGGGGCATCGCGGCGCGAATCGTGAAGTACGTTATCGCCCCCACCGCGACCAGCCGCACCAGCAGCATCGCGGCTCGCTCAAGCGTCCGGGCCGACCACAATCTCTTGAGTCCCGCCGCCGCGGAGACTCGCTCCCAATCGGGCTTGACCTGCTCGGTGCTGGCGGGCAGCCCGACCTGCGCCAGGTTCACGACGACGGCCAGCACGACCAGCGCACCGGCCATCGCGGCGAGCGGCCAAACCAGCGGGCCAACCACGGGTGCCATGCCCAAGTCCGCGCGGGCATGAGGAAACGCGGGGAACATGCCCGCGAAGACTTGGGCATGGCATCCGTCCAGCATCGCGCCCATCATCTTCACCAGCGCGGTCAGCATCACCGGCGCCAGCAAGGCGAGCACGCCCAGGCCGCCGAGCATCACAAGCGTGGTAGTCAGCTCGTGGCTGCGCACGACCTTGCCGCGCCTCCGCGCCTCGTCCAGCCGCAACCGCGTCGGTTCGTATGTGCGCTCGCCTTGTTCCATTTCTTCGACCATTACTGGCGGGCCTCCATGCAGGTCCGCAGGCCCGCGCCCACGGCAGAGGTCGCCCAACCCAGCAGTTCCACCAGCACCGGCAGCGACAGCACAAACGCGATCACGACCAGCCCCAGCACCACACGCACCGGCGCGCCGGTGGAAAGGAAGTTGAATTGCGGCATCGCCCGCTGCACGAAGCCCATCGCCATCGCCGCCAGCAGCATCGCCAGCAGCACGGGCGCGGCCACCTTCAAGGCCAGCGTAAAACTCGCCGTAAGCAAGCCCGCCAACATGGCCGCCAACGCGGCCGGCGCCACAAAGCTCGTCAGCGGCACGGTGTGGAAACTCCCCAGCAGCGAGCCGATCAGCATCCGGTGCCCGCCGATGGCCAGGAAGATCACCAGCGCCAACATGCGGAAGAACTGCCGCATCGCGTCGGAAGTTTCCTCGCTGGAGGGGCTGAACACCTCGCCCAGCGACTGGCCCATCTGCTGGCTGACGTGGAACGCGCCCAACTCCACGCCGACGAAGATCAGCCGACCGGCGTACCCGATGGCCAGGCCGATCAGGAACTCCCCCGCCAGCGCCAGCACCCAGGCCCCATCCGACTGCGGCCACCGCGCCGGCGCGACCACCTGCCCCACCACGCCCAGCGCCAACACCACGGCCACCAGCGCCCGCAACCGCGCGGGAACCACCGACTCGCCCAGCACCGGCGCGAACACCAACATGCCGCCCAGGCGGGCGATCACCAGCACCAGGGCCGGCAGCGTCGCGATGTAGGAGGCTATTTCCATTACGTTCTCACGGCAAACGGCTGAACATCTTTTCCGAAAACTCCACCAGCCTGGCCAGCATCCACGGGCCGCAGATCGCGCCGGTCAGCAGCATGGCGACGATCTTCGGAATGAAACTGAGCGTCTGCTCCTGCACCTGCGTCAGGGCCTGGAGCAAGCTGGTCACGGCCGCCACCAAAAAGCCCACCAGCAGCACCGGCAGGCCCAGCAGCAGCGTGAGCATCACGGCTTCGCGACCCAGATTGACGGCGTCTGTGGCGTCCATTGTTCCTTATCCGAAACTCGTCATCAGCGTGCCCACCACGCGGTGCCAGCCGTCGGCCAGCACGAACAGCAGCAGCTTGAACGGCAGCGAAATCAGCACCGGCGGCAGCATCAACATGCCCATCGAGACCAGCACGCTGGAGACCAGCATGTCGATAATCAGGAAGGGCAGGTAAATTCCAAACCCGATCATGAACGCGATCTTCAGTTCGCTGATGACGAACGCGGGGATCAGCGATCCGATCGGCACGTCGCCCCAGGTCAGGTCCTTCTTGGCCGCCTGGTCCTTGGGCAGAAACAGGTACACGTCCTTTTCGTTTCGCCCGCCCTCGATCTGGCGGATCATAAATTCGCGCGAGTGCTTCTCGGCCGCCCCGAGCGCCTGCTGCGCGTTCAACTTGCCGTCCAGGTATGGCGTGATGGCGTCGCGATTGACGGCCTGGTACACCGGGGCCATCACCACGACGGTCATCAGCAGCGCCAGCCCGAACAGCACCTGGTTGGGCGGCAGAGAGCCGGTCGCCAAGGCCTGCCGCAGCAGCCCCAGCACCACGACGATCCGCGTAAAACATGTCACCAGCAGCAAAATGGCCGGCGCGACGGCCAGCACTGTCACCAGCACAACCGTCTGGATCAGGCCCTTGCCCGAAACCTGCGACTGCGCATCGGTCAGCAACTTGCCCAGGTCGGCGGCCGGCGCGGCGGCAACAAAGGGTGCCATGTTAAGGGGTGCCATGCCCAAGTCTGCGCGGGCATGTCCGCCGGTGTCCGCCTGTGTCCACATGCCCGCGCAGACTTGGGCATGGCACCCGTCAAAGCACCCGTCAATGGACGGCTGACAGAGCAGTATTGCGACGATCATCGCTATGGCCGCCGGCGCTCTCATTTCGATTCCTTCGCATCCAGGCGGTTTCGGACCTTGTCGGCGACGGCCCGCGCCGAGCCGCCCGCTCCGCCGGCCTCCACCGAGGAGGTCAAGGCGCTCACTTCCGCCGGATCGGTGATTTCGGACAACCCAGCCATGCCGCCGGGCCAGCAACCCACCAGCACCAACCGCCTGCCCAACCGCACCAAGAGCAGTTGCTGCCTCGCGCCGATTCCTGTTCGCGAAAGCACCTCAATGACACCCGAATCGGCCCCGCCCAGCGGCGTTCCCTTGCCCAGACGGCGGAGCACGTAGCGGCAGGCGTAAATCAGGGCGATCACGACCGCCAGCGCCAGGAGCGTCTGAAGCGTCGGCATCCAGGAGGACTCGCGCGCGTCCCCGCCGTTTAACAGCCTGGAATCAGTGGAACTCGGAATTCGTTGAGCACTATGATCGTCCACCGGCCCGGAGGCCGTCTGAGCCGCAGAGAGTGCGGGCCAGACCGTCAAAGCCGCGACCAGCGCGATCATGGCGAGCGTCTTGCCGTATGGCACAGCCGCCCTGGGCTGTGCAACTGTAGGCTCTGAGATGGACTTGCCCTCATCGGCCTGGTATCGCCCCAGCGTGCGGCGATCCAGGTCGTGGATGATTTCGCGAACGGCGACGGCGACCTTATCGTCGCCCGGCTTGGCGCCTTGGGGGCCAGCCTGCGGCTTGACCAGCACGGCCTGTCCGCGGGCGAACAGCACGCCGTCGACGAACACCTCGACGTCGTCGCTGACCTTCGAATCCAGTTCGATCACACTGCCCAGTTCGAACCCCTCGGCGTCCTGGCCGGCCAGGCTCGCGGCGCCGAACTCGATGCGTATCTTCATCTCCGCCACGTGCTGGTCATCGGCCCGCACGCTCGCCGTCTGGGCCGTGGACGACTCGGGATGTTCGGGGGTTGCGATCATATCAGGCTCTCGATAGTGCTTGGCGGAAATGCGCAAATTGCGCGGCGGCCATCCTTGGCCGCCGCGTCCGGAGGTAGCGGCATGGGATGGCTGCCACCCATATCTGTGGCTGCCACGTCCGCGACCCTATTGGCGGAAGAGAACATCGCGTGCAGGTCGTCGGACTCCCGCACCGCCGCTTGGCCTTCTTTGAGTTGGTGAGCGGCCGCTGCCCGTGCCTTGAACTGCCCAAGCACCTTGTGACTCTTCATATCTTGCAGCAACTGCCCTCGGCAGCGGGCCGTTTCCAGGCGAAGCACATCTCGCTCATGGCGGCGCGACGCGTGCGCCCGCAAACCTGCCCGCAAGGGGGCAAAGATCATTTGGCCACCGTCAATTCCAAGGCCGCCCGCCAGGGCCAGACCGCAACTCACGCGGCGGTCCGCCTTCCAAAGCAATTCAGCCAGCCGCTCCATCGCCGCCGACACGGCCTGCTCATCCGCCTGCGCCCGCAGGAACCGCTGCTTTGAAAGCTGCTCCTGCTGCTTTCGGACCTGCAGGATCGCCTCAAACCGGAATGTGAATTTCCTGGCCATTCAAACTCTTACACTTTCACCTTCATGCCGCTCCGCGCCG
>CAZYDC010000077.1:0-13392 GCA_964646065.1 uncultured Planctomycetaceae bacterium
GCACAGATCGGCGCCAAACCCTACACATGGACGCCAACCGCCGGCGTCTGGCCCAGTGACACTAGCGCCCCCAACGGCGATTACGAATGCCTGTACGTGGTTTAACGCTGGAGCGTCCGTGCGGTATGTCGAACCGCTGAGGTATTGCCCGGCGCGGCCCAAAGCTGCAACTTGAATTGCCGCGTCTATTCAAACCGGAAGCTGAAAGTTCAAGGCAAAGAACCTCGAGCCCCTCACTTTGTCGCACTCAGTTCAGGCCGAGGGGCTTCGACGGTGCCGCGATAGATCGCCGCCACAGCGGAGACCATCTGTGCGGCGCCGTGACGTTCGCGCAGGTACTCCAACGCGCTGTCGGCCAGGACGGTGCCCGCCTGGCGATCCTCCAAAATGCTGACGAGTTTCACGGTCAGTTCGGCGGCATTTCCCGCGTTGAATGTCAGGGCGGTTTTTCCGTCGATCAGGAAGTCGTCCACCGCGCTCTTGGCGGCCACGACTGGGTCCCCCGCCGCCATCGCCAAGAGCGAGACCAAGTCCACCCGCTGAGTGCTTCGCGGCGAAATATAAATGTCCGCGGACTTGAGAATGCCCTGCAATTGCCTCGCCTCCTGGCGGTCCACGAACGTCAGGGGCGAGCGAAGGTTCATCTCCTTGGCCGCCTCGCGAATCTTGGCCTCCGCCTTCCCGTTGCCGATCAGGAAGAACACGCAGTCGTAATTTCTCGCCCGCACTTCCGAGAACGCCCGCAGCACGGCCTGGTAGGCGTCGAAGTCGTCCATCGTCCCGCCGGCGACGATCGTGATGCTTTTCCTGTCGTCGGTGTAGCACGTGGCGTGATTGACCTGATATACGCCCGGGCGGACCAGCAGGATCTTGTTCGGGGCGGCCACGCGGGCGCCCGTCAGTTCTCGCTGGATCGGTTCGCTGGCCGCCAGGACGGCCTGGCACCGCTCGTCAAGCACACCCAGCGCGCGGCTGTCACCCAGGCCGTAGCAACTGACGACGTACGGCAAACCGGTCGCTTGAGCCAATTGACCCGTCAGCGCGGCGGCGCCGGAGTCCAGGGCATGCAGCAGATTCAACTGGGCATTCTGAATCTCCTCGCCAAGCACCGAGAGCGTCTTGGTGCGAAACACCCGCCATTGCAGCCAACTATAACTGAACATGCCGATCGGCACGTTGGGCAGTTCATGCTGGTCGCATCGCTCCGGCAGAAAAATGGTCGCCCCGACCAGTTCGTCTATTAAGCCAACCGCCAGCGGCTCAAGGATTCGTCCGATCTGCGTGAAGGTCTCCTTGCCCGCGACCCAGCCGACGCGCATCGCGCGCCGAGGACCAGGGGGAACGACCTCCGGCTCCACATGCGACACAGCGGCCGCCACAGGCGAATCTGCCGCAAATTCTCGATGTGCTTCGCTCATCACTTCATTTTACCCCGGCCGCAATAGCGACAGAAGAAGGGACTTGGTTCGTAGTGTCGCCGTAAGGCGATTCTTCAAAAAGCCCCTGACGGGGCCACTACAAACGGGACTGCCGTGTTACGCGCTGGTCGGTTCGCCGTTGGCGGAGGAGGCGCCGCTCTGGTCGTCGGCGATGCTGCTCTTGAGGGTATGCCAGTCTTCGAGCGTCATGTTGCACTCGCGGGCCTGCGAGCCCTTGTAGTCGCCCAGGATGCCCGCGTCGGCCATCTGGTCGATGATCCGGCTTGAGCGGCTGTAACCGATCTGCAACCGCCGCTGCAACAGGCTGACGCTTCCTCGCTGCTGCGTAAGGACGACCTCGACGGCCTTGTCGAACAGTTCGTCTCGCTCGCCGCTGGCGCCCTCGCCGTCCACGCTCGCCGAGCCCAGGCGCAGCAGTTCAGCGTGGTACTGCGGTTCGCCGGCCTGGCGGAGCGTTTCGACCACGGTGCGGATTTCGCTGTCGTCCACGAACGTGCCCTGTGCGCGGAGCAAATTGCTGGCGCCCGGCTGGAGCATCAGCATGTCGCCCTGCCCCAGCAGGACCTCGGCGCCGTTCTGGTCCAGCACGATGCGGCTTTCCTGCCGGCTGGCGACGCGGAAGCTGATCCGGCAGGGCATGTTCGACTTGATCAGTCCGGTCACCACGTTCACGCTGGGTCGCTGCGTCGCCAGGATCAGGTGAATGCCCACCGCGCGGGCTTTCTGCGCGATCCGGATGATGTGGCCTTCGACCTCTTTGCTGGAGGTCATGATCAGGTCGGCCAGCTCGTCGATGATAATCACGTAGTACGGCAGGTGCGTCGGGATGCGGGCCTTCTCTTCCTCGTCCTGGACCTCGAACCGCTTGTAAATCTCGTCCTTGGACATCGCGTTGAAACCCGCGATGTTCTTGACGCCGGCCTCCTTGAGCAGTTCGTACCGCTCGTCCATCTTGGTGGCCGCCCAGTCCAGGATGTCCTCCGCGTGCTTCATGTCGTTGACGACCGGGCAGAGCAGTTGCGGGATGCTTTCGAAGGCGGCCATTTCGACCATCTTCGGATCGACCAGGATGAACCGCACGTCCTCGGGCGTTTTGGTCAGCAGCAGCGACATGATGATGCTGTTGATGCACACGCTCTTGCCCGAGCCCGTGGTGCCCGCGATCAGCATGTGCGGCATCCGCGAAAGGTCCACGACAATCGCCTCTCCGCCGGCGTCCTTGCCCAGGTACAGGGGCAGCGCGAATTTCTTTTTCGTCTCCGGCTGCATGTTCATCAGCTCTTTGATCCGGACGGTCTCCTTCTGCATGTTGGGCACTTCGACGCCCATGGTGTCCTTGCCTGGAATCGGCGAGAACACCCGCACGCCCGGCACGGCCAGGGCGCGGGCGATGTCCGTGGCCAGGTTCGCCACCTGCGCCACCTTCACGCCCGGGGACAGCGAAAGCTCGAACAGCGTGATCACCGGGCCGGTCTGGTAATCCACGACCTGGGCCTCGACGTTGAAATCGGCCAGCGTCTGCTGGAGGACGCCCCGCTTCTGCTCGGCCTGCTCCTCCTGGCTGTGCGAAAAATTTCCCGTCGGATCGGCCAGCAGGCTCGACGATGGAATCGCGAAGAGCGGGCCGGGCTTGGAGTCGCCCGTCTTGGCCGGCTTGTCGTCGGGATCGCTTTCCTTGGCCGGCGCCGGCTTGGGCGCGGGCTGGGGCCTGGGCGCCGGTCCACCGACAGGCACGGGCGCGGAGGTCGTCGCGGTCGATGGCATCGCCGGCCGGGCCGGAGAGTCCACCGCCGCTTCCTGCGCGGGCTTGGCCGCGGGCTTTAGCTCGCCCTTGGGATCCGACTTCGCATCGGCCTTGGGCTGGGCCTTCGCCGGTACATCGGCTTCCGGCTTGAGGTCAGGTTTTTCTTCGGCCGGGTTTTTGGGGGCCTTGAGGCTCACGCGGCTGGCTGCGGCGCCCGCCGCGCGAGACGCCGCCGTCGAGACGATCACAGGCATCCGGGGGCGAAGGGCCGATATCACCGCCGGCGCGTGCTCGCTCACCCGCCGCCAGATCGCCAGACCCAGCGCCGGCAACTTCAGCACAAGCTGGTCCGCCGCCAGCATCAGCCCGATGGCCAGCGACACCGCCAGCACGATCCACGCCCCGGCCGGATGCAGCATGGTCCGAAGCGTGTACCCGATGCACTGGCCCAGCACGCCCGCGTGTCCGCTGGGCACGTAACTGTTCCCGGCCGGATTGATCAGGAAGGCCGTCGTGCTGATAGAAACCAGCAGGATCGCCGCGCCCGTCACTCGCCACCAGAGGTCCTTGATCGTACCGCCCAGGATCATCACCACGGCCAGCACGGTCGCGAAGATCAGCCCGATGTAGATTCCGCAGCCGAAGTAGTATTGCAGCTTGAACGCGAAATACGCCCCGACGATTCCCGTGGCGTTATGCACCCCCTGGGCCGGGATCGGCGCCAGCGGCGAGGGCGGATCGACCCGGCTCGACGTCAGCAGCGTCAACCAAGCGAACACCACCACACCCGTCAGCGCGGCGATGAAACAATACCGTTTGAACCGCAGGGCGTGCTCGTTGGCCGCAGCGCTCCGCGCGACTTTTTCTTTCTTTACTTTTTTCGCCATCCGTAGCTCTCCGACGAGCGAACTCGCCGGGGTCCTTCCATATAACCCTCAAACCGCGAGGGGTTCGTTCTTCGCTGTTTCTTCAATCCGCAATCAAAAATCCGCAATCCGCAATTCTTCACGTTCCAGTGTGGCCGAAGCCGCCTTCGCCGCGGACCGTGTCGTCGAGCGTTTCGACCTCGACCACCGCCGCCCGCGTCACCGGCGAGATCACCATCTGGGCGATCCTCATTCCGCGCTTCACCACGAACGTCTGCCTGCCGACGTTGCCCAGGATCACGCACACCTCGCCGCGATAGTCCGCGTCGATCGTGCCCGGAGAGTTGGGCAGCGTGATGCCGTGCTTGATCGCCAGACCGCTCCGAGGCCGCATCTGAGCCTCGTGTCCTGCCGGCACGGCCATGTAGAAGCCGCACGGAATCAACTTCACGTCGCCGGGCGAAATCTCCACGTCCGCTTCGCAGGCCGCACAAACATCCATCCCGGCCGCGTGATCGCTCATGTACCGCGGCGGCGGAATGTCATCGCATCCGGCCTTGCGTTTGATTGATACTTTTATCGGTTCACTCATCCTTTTATCTCCAGAAAGAATTTACGCCCAAAAGGGTTGGAAGTCCATCACAGAACCCGGCGCGGCGCCCTGGCCGTCTCCCGGTGACACCCCGTACGATTCCTGTGGGTTCGCGCCGAAACTGCCCAACTCGGAAGCCATTCTGCCCAACCGGAAACTCATCCTGCCCAACCGGCAACCCGTCCTGCCCAACCAGGAACCTGATCTGCCCATCTGGAACCCGTTTTTCGAGCCTCCCAAAATCGTAAGCACTGTATTTAGCGAGTCTTATCATTCTTAAATTTCCCTTTTCACGCATTCTTGAAATTTCCTTAGTGGCTCCTCAAGGTTCGACCCACAACATATAGTGACCCGCCACTCGGGGTGTCGCGCCGGAATCATTTCGCCTCCGGCGCCGGTTCGGGCTTGCCCACCAGCGGATGCGGATAGGCAAACGGCGTGTAACGAAGCTTCCAGGTATCGGGGGCGGTCGCCACGTAGAGCCGCCCGTCAGGCCCGTCGTGCGTGCTATCCCATTTGCCTTCGTCGGTCGCCCAGTACGCCACGCCCTTGACGCAGGTGGGCGGCCGCTTCGCCAGCGATCCGACTCCAATGCCGGCCGTGCCGTCAAACGCCTTGGCTTGGTTGTAATAGTCCCGATTCTCTTTGAGCGTGGGGTAGCGGCTGCCGACGTTGATGGGAACGTTGTTCACCCGGTTCAGCCATCCGTAGATCGGTTCGAGGGCCTGGTGCGGCCAGGCGCTGCCGCCGGTGACTGTATTGACGGGCGGATTGCCGGCCAGGAGGTCGCACTGCCCGCGGCTGGGCTGGTCCAGCACGATCAGCGGCTTGTAGATGACGTAGCCCTCGCCGGTCTTGAACGTCTTGGGCGGCCCGTCGGGGCTTCCCGGAGAATAGGTAACGGTGTTGGCCGTGTTGGAGATAATCACCGAATTCGGATGGTTTCCGTCCTTGGTCTTTTGCGTGGTGTTGACGATCTCGAAACCGGCCCACTGGTTGGCGGTCCAGGTCTTGCTCGCGTCGGTCATCACGGCTTTGGGGCCCGAAGGCACATTGTCGGCGGCCGTGTGGGTCCCGCTCTCGAACAGGTGCGGCGCGTGGCCGGGCACGTTTGTGCCGTCGCGAGCGGACGTGCTGTCCCCCTCGGTGTCGTTGACGTCCCAGGGGTTCTTGCCGTTGGCCCCGTCATACATGCGAAAGGGCCAGTCCAGGCGCATGTCCACCAGCGGGATTTGCGTGCCGGAGTACTTGCCGGTCCACGTCAGGCCCCAGTACAGAGTGACACCGCTGCGGGTGAGCCCCATGCTCTGTCCGGCGTCGCTGGTGGCCGTGTTCTTGTAGAATTCAACGGCCCGTTGCCCCCGGATTCGGCCGCCGGTCTCCGTCCCGTGGCCCGTGATCATGACCACGTTGTGGAAGGTGTTGAACCGGCTGACGTAGCGCCCGCCGTTCTGGCAATCGATTCCGCCATTGGTCTGCACCTTTCCGGGGTTGTAAAACGCGTTAGTCTCGATAAACACGAAGTCCGCGCTGCCGAAGTTGGTCGGGGCGGCCCAGGAGCCGTCGCCGAAGCTGTTCTTCCCGCCGCCCCAGTTTTGACCGTTGTCCACGTTGATCGAGCAGCGGTTCCCCTCCGCGCGGCCGCTCCAGTAATTGTGATCGATCACGCCGTAAGACACCCAGCCCTTCAGAACGATCGCCCCTCGGTAAAGCTGGTCGAAATGGCAATGATCGATCCGCATCGACCCCTTGCCGTCCGCGCCCCTGACCACGCCGCCGACCCGAATGCAGCCGTCGCTGTTGTCGGACATCCTGGCTTGCCTCGAACCGTGGCGGAATGCAACCCCCGTCAGACGGAAGACCTGGTTCTTGGTCAATTCGACGTCAAAAACGGGGTTGCTCTTGCCGCCCGCGACGTCGTCGACGATGACGGTGCGGTCGTCCAGGGCGGCGGCGCCGGCCCCTTGCAATGTGATGCCTTTGCGAACGGCCATCGTGGCCGTCCAAGTGGCGGAGCCTGCGGGGATCGTCACCGTGTCGCCCTCGGCCGCTGAGGACACCGCGGCGCTCACGTCAGCGAGGGAAGGGCTGGCCGCGGCGACAACCGCACCGCCGGCCGGTGCGGCCGACCAGAGCGCTAAACCGACGCACAGCAAGATGCCTCGTCTCACGCGAAGGCGCCCGGCCCGACGTTTCCCGAATGGCCTGTCGCCGACGAGTGTCCAAACAGTTTCCATAACGCTGTTTCCCTTCAGAGGCTTGACCAGCAAATCCCGCAATTCCTTGGCGGGTCAGCCGCCCCATTGGCGGCGACTCCGCCCGTCCCAAAAGCCCGCATCGGCCGCCAAAAGACAACGCGACCCTATATGCATAACGCGGCCGAAGGGGTTTTATTGCAGACTTTCCACCGCCCGAACGAAAGGCTCTCCCTAAGTCGATGGCTTGCCGTGTCTCGCCGCGAGAAAAATTCTTTTATTTTTTCAGCAAGGCGACGATGTGTTCGGCAAGGGCTTGTTTTGGCCGGTCGGCCCAAGGCAGGACGACCGCCTCGCGAGACAGGATGCACGCGTGGCTGTGGTCGGCCGCCATCGCGGCCGGCGTGTTGACCACGACGAAATCGGCGTTCTTTTCGATCATTTCCGCGCGGGCCTTCAAAAGAATTGGGGACGCTACCCTATTTTTGGCCTCAGCATTCGCGGACGTGCCGCATCCACCTTGGTCGTCAGGCCGAAAATAGGGTAGCGTCCCCAATTCTTCGTCCTCGACGGCGAAGGCGACGATGATCTGCCCGGCCCGCTTGCGTTGGCCCAGGCCCCCAAGGATGTCCTCGGTCGGGTACAGTTTGAGCGTGATCGGCCCGCCGCGCCGGCTGAGCTTGTACGGCAATATCTTCTCCGGCCGGAAGTCCCCCACCGCCGCGGCCATCACCAGAGCGTCGCATTGGTCAAACCGCTCCTCCAGCGCCGACTTCAAATCCTGCACGCTCACGAACGGCACCACGGAAAAGGGGACTGGCTCCGATTGCGGCTGTTTGCAATCGGTGCCTGTCCCCTTTTCCCGCGCGGGCAAAAAGGGGACAGGCACCGCCAAACAGCCGGCGGAGCCAGTCCCCTTTCCGCCCAGCAGCAGCGTCACCTCATGCCCCGCCCGCGCGGCCGCCTCCGCCACCGCGCAGCCCATCTGCCCGCTGGAGGCGTTTGTGATAAACCGCACGCTGTCGATGTACTCCCGCGTCGGCCCGGCTGTGACGATGATTCGCATGGCGGATACAGTAATCGGTAATCGGCAAGCAGTAAAGAAGATGTGTGAGTTGCAGGTCATTAAAGAAGAGAAAGGCTTGATGCAACACAACGATCACCAACCTAGCGAGACATAGGTATGGTGGCTGGGCTGTCCTCAACTGTGTAGAACCACCACGTTCCTGGTGGTGCCTCGGGCAAAGACCCGTCGAGGATCGCGATGATGCCTCTTCCCAGTTGAATCACTGGTCGTGTAGGGACTGTAGACAATCCTCGTGGGAATATCCTCAGGTCGTCGAAAATCTCCCATCCCTCAATCTCTCGCGATGGAATCTCGTCGCGTTCCCCCAGCCGTCGGCAAGACTCATTGATTAGCTCGATCAAGACATCAATTTGAGATTGAGACCAATTTTCATCGAGGAAGAAACCAAAATCCGAAATGACTGCATTCACGCGCCACTGGGCAACAGCTTCGCCCAGCCAGGACTTGTGTGAACCAGAAACCAAGGGTGCGGCGACATCGATAAGATGTTTGGCAAAGACCCCGACAACAACGTCAAAGGCCCAAAACGCGCGGCCTCGATATTCTATGGCGACCGTTCTTGACATCGAAAAGGCTCCATCGCAACGACCTCACCGTTCCCGGTCTTCTCGTATCAACTTGGCACTGTCCGAGAAGCGGCCTTTTTTCAGCCCCTTGCGAAACAATTCCATCTCCTGAAAAAACTTTTTGCGGTCAGCTTGAATTTCTGGCGCAACCTTCGCCTTTGGCGACTTCTTGAGCAGCAATTCCGTTGCGGCCTCGAGGATTTCGTCGGTTTCTGCCAGGCGGCCTTCGCCGATGGTTCCGCAGGCGAGTCGGCCTTTGGCGGGGCCGACGAACTGGATGCCCCATTTCTTGAGTGTGGCGTGGTTGGCCTTGACGGCCGGGGCGCTCAGCATTCGGGTGTTCATGGCCGGGGCGGCCAGGATCGGGCAAGACCCCGTGGTGGCCAGGATCATGGTGCTGACCAGGTCGTCGGCCATGCCCGTGGCCATCTTGGCCAGCACGTTGGCGGTCGCGGGGGCGACGATCATCAAATCGGCCGCCTCGGTCAGCGAGATGTGCCCGCTGGAGTAGTACTCCGTGGACTGCCAAAGCGTGGTGAACACCCGGCGGCCCGTGAGCGTTTGGAACGTCAGCGGGCGGATGAATTCCTGCGCGGCGTCGGTCATGGCCACGGTCACGCCCGCCCCGGCCTGCACGAGCTTGCTGGTCAGGTCGGCGGTCTTATAGCACGCGATGCCGCCCGTAACGCAAAGCAGGACTTCGTAACCTTCAAGGGATTGGCTCTTCTTGGCAGCCATGACTGTCTCCTAACAGAAGGCACTTGGCACTAGGCAAGAGGCATTAGACGGCAGACACGGCGAAGAAAGAACTCTTTCCGTTCACCTGGTGCCTGGTGCCTAGTCCCTAGTGCCTATTTCTTCAGGTCTTCGGGCGTGGGGATGTCGGAATGCTCGTAGTCGATGCCGATCTTGTCTTCGAGGATTTCCTGGATCGCCAGTTCCATGTCGGTCATGCCCTTGACACGTTCGACCAGCGGCCTGCCGCCCTGCATGAGTTCGACCATTCGCTTCTGAATCAAGGCCGTCAGCTTGAACCGCCCGCCGACCTTGTTGACGATGTCTTCGCTCTTCAATGCTTCAATCATTCTCGACTATCTCCTGGTTAAAGAATCCGCAGATTACACAGATTACACAGATAAGGACAAAAGAAGAAGAACAAGTTACGGCTCCTGTCTTTTGCCTTCTCTTCGCCGTTTTTCTAATCTGTGAAATCTGCGTAATCTGCGGACTGATTCATAATCCGCACGACCTCGTCGGTGGCCCTGGCGAGGTCGTCGTTCACTACAACATCTTTATATACGCCGCTATTCCTGGCGGTGTCGATTTCCAGGCTGGCCTTGGCCAATCGCCGCTCCAGGGCGGCCACGTCTTCGCTGCCTCGCCCGGCCAAGCGTCGGCGAAGCTCTTCCATGCTCGGCGGCACGATCAGGATGAACGTGGCCTCGGGCATCACGCGGGCGACCTGCAAACCGCCCTGCACGTCGATGTCCAGCAGCAGCGTCTTGCCGTCCTCAATCGCCTTTCGCACCGGCTCCGCCGGAGTGCCGTAAAGATGGCCGAACACCTCGGCGTGTTCGAGAAACTTGCCTTCTTCGACCATCCGCTCGAACGTCGCGCGGTCCACAAAAAAGTAGTCCCGCCCATCCGCCTCCCCGGCCCGCGGCGGACGCGTGGTCGCCGAGACGCTGAACCGGGCGCCGGTCCGCCGAACCGCCTCGGCGGAGATGGTGCTTTTTCCAACTCCGCTGGGGCCGCTGAGGACAACCAATTTTCCAGTTCGATCGAGCAATCCAATCCGTCCCTGTCAACTCCACCCGCACGGGCGGGACGCCCGTGGGACTCATGGGCAAGATGCCCATGCTACGTAATTACTCCGCGTTGGCGGCCTGTTCTTTGATGCGGTCGATGGCCGTCTTGATCTCCACTACCGCGCGGGCGACCTGGCTGTCGCTGGATTTCGAGCCGATGGTGTTGGCCTCTCGCAGCATTTCCTGGGCGATGAAATCCAACTTTCGACCCGCGGCCTCGGGGCCTTCAATGGCCGCGGCGAAATGGTCCACGTGACCCGACAGGCGCGCGATCTCTTCGGCCACGTCGCACCGTTCGGCGAAGATCGCCACCTCGCGGATGAGCTGGTCTTCGTCGAGCTTGATCTGTGCGGCCTGGGTCAGTTCTGCCACGCGGGCGGCCAGGCGGGCGTGATACTCCCGCACCACGTCCGGCGCGCGGAGGGCGACAATTTTGAGGTTTTCGGTGATGACCTTGCAGTTGCCCAGCAGATCCTCGCGAAGAGCCTGGCCTTCGCGGTGGCGCATCTGGAGGAGCTGCTCCAGGGCCTGGTCGATCAGCCGCATCAGCGCGTCGTGCGTGGCGGCGATGCGATCCTCCAGCGGCGGCGGAACGCACACGCCGGGCAGTTGCAGCAGGGCGCCCAGCTCGATCCGCAGCGTGGGATTGGCGTCGGCTTCGACCATGCGAAGCTGGTCGATGTAGCTGTTCAAGGCGGCCGTGTTGACGCGGTAGGCGGTCTGGTCGTCGGGGATTTTCATCCGCAGGGTGCAGGTGACGGCCCCGCGCTGGAGCTTCTGGCGAAGCTTCTGCTCGATCTCGACGTCGGCGCCGGCCCAGCTTTCGGGCAGCTTGATCGTCGACTTGAAATAGCGATGGTTGACCGAGCGAATTTCGAGGGAATACTCAATGCCCTCGACCTGTCCGCCGGCCGACCCAAAGCCCGTCATCGATCGCAGCATGAGGAATTCCTTATTTCTTAGCGCCCGCGGTGGCCGGGGTCTTGGTCTTGGGGGGCAGTTCGAGCGTTCCGGCGCCGCCGGCCGCGCGACTGGCCGGCTGGGTGCTGGGCGCGGTGGCGGGCTGGCTCTGGGGTTCCGGCTCGGCCGTCCTGAGCGGGTACTTTGCCATGGCTACGTTGCTGGGGTTGTTCTCGTCGCCAATGGCGATGGCCTCGACCGTCACGCCCGGCTGAACCATAATGGCCTTGGTGTATTCCTTACTGGCCTTGCTGGGCGCCGAACCGTCCATCGTGTAGTAGACCTTGGTCCGGGGGGTGTCGCTCCGGATTTGGACCGACATTGCCTCCTCGATCGCTTGGGCGGGCGGATCGAACCTCGGTTCGCTCGCGTTGCGCATCGGGGGCTTCACCAGAACCGTCGCGCCGACCGCCAGCAGCAGGAACAGCGCCGTCAGCACGATGGTGATCCACGTGAACACGTCACCGGTGCGCGTGCCGAAGGCCGCGCTGCCCGCGCCGCCGAACGCCGCCCCCAGCCCGCCGCCGCGACCCTTCTGCAGCAGGACCACGATGACCAGCAGGAAGCAGATGATGATGAACAACGTCAGGAAAAGAATGGCCCAAAATTGACTCATGATGTTCTCTCTGTCCATGCCCGCCGCGGCGGGCCAACGGGTTACATTCCGCCTCGAATAATTCCCACGAAATCCGCCGCCTTGAGGCTGGCGCCTCCGACCAGGGCGCCGTCGATGTCCGCCTGCGACAGCAGTTCCTTCGCGTTGGAGGCCTTGACCGAGCCGCCGTACTGAATCCGCATCGACTCGGCAAGATCCTTACCGAACATTTTTTCCAGCAATTGCCGGATCATCGCGTGGACTTCCTGCGCCTGCGCGGGCGAGGCCGTCTTTCCGGTGCCGATCGCCCAGACCGGCTCATACGCGACGGTCACTTTGGCCGCCTGGTCGCGCGACACGCCGCTTAGCCCGACCTTCACCTGGTGGCTGACCACGTCGGAGGTCTGGTTGGCCTCGCGCTGGGCCAGCAACTCGCCCACGCAGAAGATCGGCTCCAGCCCGTCGGCCAGCGCCTTGATGACCTTGCGGTTGATCAGTTCGTCGCTCTCGCCGATGACGTGCCTTCGCTCGCTGTGGCCGAGGATCACGTAGCGGCAGCCGACGTTCTTGAGCATCTCGCTGGAGATCTCGCCGGTGAACGCGCCGTTGTTCTCGTAGAACATGTCCTGCGCACCCACGGCGATTCGGCTGCCCGCCACCGCGCACGCCACCTGCGCCAAGTACACGAACGGAGGGCAAAGGGCCACGTCCACAGCATCGAGCGACCCGACCTCTTTGACCAGGGCGCCAGCCAACTCGACCGCCGAGGCGGCCGTGGTGTTCATCTTCCAATTGCCCGCGACAAACTTCTTACGCATATCTCATCATTCCTTTCGACAGTATTTCTCCGCAACCCGCGCATACCTCGCGCGGCAGAATGTACAGTCTAGTCTTTGTAACCGCTTTGCCCGCGTTGGTCAAGGCGATTTTCCGGATACCATTTTCCGGGTGCCATGCCCAAGTCCGCGCGGGCATGTCCTCGACTGGAAGACATGCCCGCGCGGACTTGGGCATGGCACCCGATATGGCCGCGGCAAGCCGCCACTTGCTATTTGTCCAGTCGAATCTTACGATGATATTTTACCTGAAATGAAAGCGATCATGGCTGAAAAGACATCGACAGTTGGAGTGGCCGTCGTCGGTTGCGGCACGGTCGGCGGCGGCGTGGCGAAAATGTTAACGGACTGTCGCGCCCTGCTGCGCGAACGGATCGCGCCGGCGCTGGACCTGCGGTACATCGTGGACCTGGACTTCCGGCACGCCCGCAAGATGGGGCTGGACAAGCGGCTGTATTGCCGCAAACTCCAGGACGCCCTGGACGACCCGCGCGTGTCGGTCGTGGTGGAATTGATCGGCGGGACGACCATTGCCCGCAAGGTTATCGAGCAGGCGCTGCGGGCGGGCAAACACGTGGTGACCGCCAACAAGGCCCTGCTGGCCCACGCGGGGCCCGAGTTGCTGGCCCTGGCGAGGTCGCTGAACCTGACCGTGTCCTTCGAGGCCAGTTGCGGCGGCGGGATTCCGATCATCCGGGCGCTGT
>CAZYDC010000078.1:0-13283 GCA_964646065.1 uncultured Planctomycetaceae bacterium
CAAAAATGTGAACTCCAAAGTGTACATTAAATCCGGGGGGTCCGAACAAAATAATGTTTTCTTATTTCCTTTGGCCATAGCTTTTTATATGTCGCTCCGAAATTCTTGCGAACAGAAATGTGAACTCCAAACTGTTCACAACGGGTAATAGTGGAGGCACTTGTTGTGCTTCCCGGAGTGTTCGGAGACCGTAACGGCCAGGAGTCAGATCTTATCGGTCTGCGGTTTCCGGTATCCGGTTTTACTGGTGCCCGAAGACGAAGAAGAGGTGTTAAAGAGAACAGTGAAGATGCAACTGACGCAGCATCCGGCGGCGGCCAGCAACGCCGACCGATGGAGAGTCCCTGTGGAAAATTTGACCGGCGAAAATCGAAAGAGGCGTAAAATCGAGGGTCTGAAATTGATAACATGCTTATTGTCAGGCAGTTATGATTTTAAAAACCGGGTAGAACAGGGGCAAGCGGGTTCCAGTGGCTTCTTGGCGCGTTCTAATGAGCCGCCCACGCGTTTGAGTGGCTTCCCAACAGGTTCTAATAGGTTCCAAATTCACGCGGAGGCTTCTGGCATGACTCTTGGTTATCGGTCGAATAGTTGCCTGGCGATTGCGTGCGCGCTGGTGATCCTGCTGGCCGCGAGCGCCAGCCGCGCCGATGCGCCGGCGCAACCGTCGGCGCCGTCGCCGCGCAATTTCTACGAGCCCGCCGTCCGGGCTCTGTGGGAAGGTCTGTACGGCCAATTCGAGGCCGGCCTGAAAAAAGGCCCCCGATCCGAGCCGGGCAAAAACCCCTTCGTCCTCGACGAGCAGAGCCTGTACTTGTCCACGGACAAGACCCCGCTGGACGTTCAGCTTCGCCGCACGCGCGCTCTGCTGGCCGACCTCCGGAAAATGCCCGGCGGCGACCAGAGCGCGACCCTGGCCGCGATCGAAAAGAAGGTCAACGACATCGCCGCGCGGGCCAGCGGCTCGCAAGATCTCAAGCCGCTGTTCATGGAACTTCGTCAGGTCACGCGGCAGGCGGCGATGTCCAACCCACTGCTGGACTTCGACGACCTGCTGGTGATGGGCTACACCAGGCCGGGCGGCGACTACCACATGGTCGATCAATACGTCGGCTGGAACGCCCGGGCCGGCGGCGGGATTTACATCCTGCGGAATTTCAAGACCGATCCCAGCCTGGTCAACGTGCTCGAAAAGTCGGTGGTCCAAAACGGCCGGTTCAAGGGCAAGGCGCTGGCGGGCGGCGCGTTCCTGCGGCCTGACCTGTCGTTCGACGGCAAGCGGATCGCCTTCGCGTGGAACAACATCGTGGACCGGTGCTATCACATCTTCACGGTCAACGCGGACGGCTCGGGCCTGACCAGCTTGACCGACGGGCCGGTCAACTGCAACGGGCCGGGATTGATGGACAGCAGCCACAACGACTTCGACCCGGTCTGGCTGCCCAACGGGCGCATCGCGTTTCTGTCCGAGCGGCGGGGCGGGTATCTGCGGTGCAGCGGAGGGCGGCCGCTGATGACGTACGTCCTGCACTCGATGAAGGACGACGGCTCGGACCTGATTCCGATCAGCTACCACGAGACCAACGAATGGAACCCCAGCGTGGACAACGACGGCAAGCTCGTGTACACGCGCTGGGACTACGTGGACCGCGACGACTGCACCGCGCATCATCTGTGGACGTGCTTTCCGGACGGCCGCGACGCCCGCTCGCCGCACGGGAATTACCCGCTGCCGCTGTCGTTCGAGGACAAGGACAAGCCCGACGGCCGGCGGTTCCGGCCGTGCGGCGAGTGGAACATCCGCGCGATCCCGAATTCGCGGAAGTATATCGCGACGGCCTCGGGGCACCACGCGCACTCGTTCGGCGAGTTGGTGATGATCGACACCGACACCGCCGACGACGGGAAAATGAGCCAGGTCAAGGGCATTACCGTCGGGCAGGATTGGTGGCCCGACGGCGACGGCGACTACGCGGCCGCCTGGCCGCTGAGCGAAAGCTACTACCTCTGCACGTATCGCCAGGACCTGGTGCTGCTGGACCGGTTCGGCAACGTTGAACTGCTCTGCCCGGACGCCGCGATGCCGGCCAAGGCCGACCGCGTGATGCACCCGATCCCGCTGCGGCCGCGGGTTGCTCCGCCGGTGATTCCGACGGCCACGTGGCAGGGCGAGCGCGCCGGCCAGCGCGTGCCGGCGGCGACCATCAGCGTGGTCAACGTGTATGACGGCGACATGGCTATGCCGGCCGGCACGAAAATAAAATGGATGCGGGTCATCGAGATCATTCCCGAGCTTGGCCCGGTGATGAACCATCCGCAGCAGGGCTACGGTTCCGAAAGCCTGGCCCGAATGCCGCTGGGCATCGTGCCGGTGGAGGCCGACGGCAGCGTGTACCTCAATGCCCCGGTGGCCAAGGAAGTGTATTTCCAACTGCTCGACGAGCGCGGCCTGGCCGTGCGGTCGATGCGGTCGGCCACGTACGCTCACTCCGGCGAGCGGCTGTACTGCGAGGGCTGCCACGAGGCCCGCAAGTCGGCCCCGAAGCCCCTGAAAGAAATGCCGCTGGCGCTTCGCAGGGCGCCGTCCGATCTACAGGCCGAAGTTGCCGACGGGGCCGTTCCGTTCAACTGGTATCGCCTGGCCAAACCGGTGCTCGACGCGAAGTGCGCCTCCTGCCACGCCAAGGAGAAAAAAGGTCCCGACATGACCTACGAGAGCCTGGCCAAGTACGCGTTCTTTTATCCGTTCTGGCGGGGCGGGTATGTCAACGGTGAGATCACGGCCAGCGGTTCGCGAAGCGTTCCGGGAAAGTTCGGCGCCATGGCCTCGCCTCTGCTGAAGCACCTGGACAAGTCTCACCACGGCGTGGCGTTGACGCCCGAGGAGTTCCGCCGCATTACCCTGTGGCTGGACTGCAACGCCAACGAGCTGGGTGCCTACACCAAGGTGGATGAACAACGGCGCGGCCAGATCGTCTGGCCGGAAATCGACGTGGACCCCAAAAATCCCCTGGGGGTTGAGAAGACAGCTAAATAATGTATAGTCCGGTTTGCGATCCGCTTAACACGCGAAGGAAGATGAATATGAATAGTCTGATGATGACTTTTGGGGCGGCTGTTGGAATGCTTTTGCTCGCCTGCTTTGGCGGCGGCTGCGCGGCGGGGCCGATCCGCCACACGTTTCTTGCCGTGGACGAATCCCGCAAGCAGGTTCTTTACGTCAACGAGCTGGACCCGACCAAGGATTGGGCGATCAAGGGTAACTTCCGCGATATTCAACTCATCGGCGGAAACAAGCTCCTGATCAGTTCGGGCGACGGGTATCGCGAGTACGACATGGCGAGCCAGAAGCTGCTCAAAGAGGTGAAGGGCTTCGGGGGAGTTGAGTCCGTCAGGCGATTGGCCGACGGCAAAACGCTGCTGGCCTGCAACCAGGACGGCGTGACGATCCGCGAGCTGGATCCGCGGGACAAGGAGATTCGCCACGCGAACTTCAAGACCAAGGGAGCGACTCGCCTGATGCGGATGACGCCGCAGGGCACGTTTCTGTTCGGCACGTTCTTCACGGACAACAGGACCATCGAAGGCAATCTCGACGGCCAGGCGGTCCACTCGTTTACAGCTTCGCCGATCAGCGGCGCGTACCAGGCCCTTCGCAAGCCCAACGGCAATTGGCTGTTGGCCAACGGCTACGAGGCCGCCGTGCTGGAGCTGGACCCGAACTTCAAACTGCTCAGGACGCTGGGCGGCAAGGGGTCTCCGGCGGCGGTGGCGATGGGATACAATTTCTTTGGCGGAATGCAGGTGCTCAAAAACGGCGACATCGTGGTGTCGAACTGGACCGGCCACGGAGCGGCGGACAGCGTACGAGGCACCCAGATTATTCAGTTCGACCGCGAGGGCAAGGTGGTCTGGAAATGGCATGACGCGGATCGCGCCGGGTCGATCGACGGGGTGATCATTCTGGACGACCTGAACCCCAAAGTCCTGAACGATGACGCGTCTTCGGTCCTGGGCGCGGTGGGCGCCGGCGGACGATAACGAAACAAGAGGCGCCGACAAGCAAGCCGGTTGGAATGCCAGCTTGCCTGTCGGGGTCTTGGTCTTTGTTGCAGGCCGGGCCGGAGTGGAAACTTCGGCAGCCTCAATTTACATGGATATAGCGCCGTTCGTAAGCCAGTTGGTCAACTCGCCCTGCGAAAGCTGGCCGTTGCCGTTGGTGTCGGCGCTCTTGTACAACTGGGCCACGAGGTTCTGCAAAGTCTGCGCCGGGCTCTGCGTGCTGCTGGTGGTGCTGTCCGCGTCATCGGCAGCCTGGGCATGATGGTGATGTCCGTGCCCGCCTTGGTGGGCTTGCACCTTCTGCTGGAAGGTGTTCCACTCGGATGCGGATACCTGTCCGTCGCCGTTGGTGTCGATCTTCTGGAAGATCGAGTCGGCTACGGCATTGGTGGCCGATGTCGGCGTGGACGTGCCGGTTGTGCCGGACGTAGCCTGGGCGAAAGCATGCTCGAATTCGGTCTCCGAAATCGACCCGGTGCCGCTGGTGTCAACCTGCGACAGTGACTCGCTCGCCAACGTCGACAACGTCTGTTTGACTCCCATGCCGGCAAGTCCCGACGTGCCGCCCATCATGTTCCCGTAACCAAAGGGACTGGTGATGGAACCGATTTGACTCATGACGACTCCTTTCAAAAACGATTTCTTCAAAGCCGAAATCCTTTCAAGGATATCGGCAGGCCAAGAGAATTTTCTCCAGTGGCCAAGTCATTCCCCGGCACATTCTGCTGCGACCCTTGGAATGTGCCGGGGAAAACGATTACAGTTCACCTTATGCTAAGCAAACGCTGTGCCAGCGGATGTTTTGTCAACGCTCTTGGCCGTAAGACAAATAAGTCAGGTACTTTACGCATTATAGCCCCTTCCGATCACTGAGGCGGTTCCGGCCATTGTGGGGCGGAAGGGCGGAAGAAACTTCCGGTTTTTTTACCGGCAGCCGGGCTATTGCGGGTTGCGTCGCCCCGCTGTACCATAGCCTCAATCTTTTCGAGCCTTTTAACGTTCGCCTTCTCTTGTCTGGGGAGTATG
This sequence comes from uncultured Planctomycetaceae bacterium, assembly GCA_964646065.1. GTDB lineage: Bacteria > Planctomycetota > Phycisphaerae > SM23-33 > SM23-33 > CAZYDC01. The sequence goes on from CAZYDC010000078.1 coordinate 5,089, forward strand.
GCATGATTTCTCGGGTGCATAGTTCGATTTTGCAGGGCATTGACGCGGTCGCTTGCGAGGTTGAGGTCGACGTCTCGATGGGGCCCGAAGCGGAGTTCAAGCTCGTGGGCATGGCCGAGACGGCTGTGCGGGAGAGCATCTCGCGAATCCAGGCGGCGCTGCGGAACAGCGGGTTCCGCTGGCCGGGGCCTAAGGTCACGATCAATCTCGCGCCGGCCGACGTGAAGAAGGAATCCGCTGCGTTCGACCTGCCGATCGCGCTGGCGGCCTGCCTCGCCGGCGGACTGGTCCAGAGCGACCATGCCGACGAGTACCTGATCGTGGGCGAGCTGGCGCTGGACGGCAGGGTCAGGCCGATCCGCGGCGCGCTGGCCACCGCCATGCTCGCTCTTCGACTTCGCTCAGAGCAAGCGGCCCCGATACGCGGCATCATCGTCCCGGCTGACAACGCCGCCGAGGCCGCCGTCGTCAGCGGCATCGACGTCATCGGCGTCAGCGACCTGGCCCAGGCCGTCGGGTTCCTGAGCGACGAACTTCCTATCGAGCCGGCCGTGGTGGACCTGAACGAGATCTTCGCGATCGGCGGAAAGTACGACGTGGATTTCTCCGACGTTCGCGGGCAGGAGTCGGCCAAGCGGGCCTTGACCATCGCGGCCGCCGGCCACCACAACGTGATTTTCATCGGCCCGCCGGGTGCCGGCAAGACCATGCTCGCCAAGCGAATCCCGACCATTCTGCCGCCGCTGACGCCCGAGGAAAGCCTCGAAACCACGCGGGTGTATTCGGCGCGCGGCCTGTTGGCGCCGGGGCAATCGCTCATGGCCGTCCGTCCGGTCCGTACGCCGCACCACTCCTCCAGCGCTGCCGCCCTGGTCGGCGGAGGCATCATTCCGCAGCCGGGCGAGGTCAGCCTGGCCCACCACGGCGTGCTGTTCCTGGACGAGTTCCCCGAGTTCTCCCGCGTTACGCTCGAGATGATCCGCCAGCCGCTCGAGGATCGCTACGTGACCATTCCGCGAGTCCACAGCACGATCAAATTCCCGGCCAGCATCATGCTGGTGGCTGCCATGAACCCCTGCCCGTGCGGGTATTTCACCGATTCCACGCGCAAGTGCAAATGCACCTCGTGGCAGGTCGAGCGATACATGGGCCAGGTCTCCGGCCCGCTGATCGACCGCATCGACATCCACGTGGAAGTGCCGCCGGTGGCCTGGAAGCAGCTCCGCGCGACCGGCGAGTCCGCCGGCGGACTGTCCTCCGAGCAAATGCGGCTGCTGGTGCTGAAGGCGCGGGACGTGCAACGGAAACGGTTCAGTGCGGCCGGGGAGAATCGGGATTCGGCCGGCGGGAATCGGGAACCGGCCGGCGGGAATCGGGATTCGGACGGCGGGAATCGGGATTCGGGATCCGGGATTCGGGAACAACAGCAAGCCTCCGGAACTGCGGACAAGCCTGTGAACGCGGACGCTGTTCAATCGTCAATCGTAAATCGTCAATCGTCAATGGATGCCGACAAGGCCCCGGTCCATACGCCTAACTCCACAATCACCAACGCCTCCATGTCCCCTCGCCAAGTGCGGCAGTTCTGCAAGCTGGACGCCGCCGGCGAGACCATTTTGAAACAGGCCATGACCGAGATGGGCCTCTCCGCCCGCGCGCACGACAAGATCCTCCGCGTCGCCCGAACCATCGCCGACATCGAAGGCAATGAAAACATCCAACCCCACCACGTCGCCGAGGCGGTGCAGTACCGCAGATTGGATAGGAAACTGTAGAACTTGACTGAGCCAGTAATGTTTTCCGACAATGCGGTGGAATGGCTTTACAAGGAAAAGAGACGCCTTAACAAAACTGGCCAAAAATGACAAAGAAAGGAATTGAATATGAATGAAACAACCGAGACGCCGATTGGAGTTTCAGTTGAGGCGCTAAATAGGCTTGGGATAAGGCTTATGCTGCCTGACGATTTTAGCGACTACGAAATTCGCAGTTCAGCTTCTCTTAATATGGCTCTAAAGGATCGGGAGGCGGAGTTTGCTTCTAGGTACGGCTGTTCTGTTGACATCTACCGGCAGGCAGTCGCAGTAAGACGCGAAGGCCGTTGCACTGGAATCACTAAACAGGGACACAGGTGCAACAATGGAGTGGATTCCTATGGTTTTCATCCGGGCAATTTCATTCCTGGGCGTTCAGATCGTTGCAGGCAGCACTGGGATATTTCCGAAAACACAGATCGGAATAAATAGTAGGGTGTGCGAGTCGTCTGCGACTTGCACACGGAATCTTCGCTGCATACGAATGCCCCGGATTCCGTGTGCAGGCCGCAGACGGCCAGCAACACCTTACGCGACTGTAGAAGGACGATCATGATGAATCGAAGGGCAAGAGTTTGGTGGCGAGTGGTGGCGGCGATCTTTTCGGCGTTCGTGATTGCGGTGAACGTGATCGTTGTCGTTATCTTTCTCAGTACGTCCCGAGGCGGTTTCGACCGGGTGCCCGCTCATTACGTGGTCACATTGAAACTGGCCCAATCGAGCGGTCCGAACGGATCGGCGGCGGCGTCGCCGGCAACGTTGCCTTCGCGAGTCGTCCGGCACGAGCCGGTCGAAATTATCATCCCTATCCTGAAATATCGCGCCGATCCGGACGGAACTTGTTTCCTCCATTGGCGGGCGATGGACGATGACCATGTCGAGGTGTCCATGCCCGCCGGTTCTCCCGAGGCCCTGCGGGCGGCGGAGGAATACGAACGAGCATGTCGCGATGCCCAGAGCCGCGACATACCAAAGAATCGAATGCAGGAACTGCTGAAGGCCCCGCCGGATCAGCGGGCGGGACTGCTCAAGAGCGGGGGACTCACCGATCCCCAAGTGCAAAATCTGACCGAGCTAGCCGCCGCGTATGACGCCTGGCAAAGCGTTCTGAAGCGGGTGCCGGACCTGGAGGTAAGGGTGCGGATGGCGATTCGGGAAGCCGCGCAGACAACGCAGCCGTCGCAAGACCCAATGGTCCGGACAGCCAAGGCCGAGTTGAAAAAAGCCCAGGACAATGGCGACGACCTGGAGATGCATTTTCGCGGCTTGGAGAACAAGATCGAAGCATCGAGAATGCGCCTGTTGCTGGTGGATTCGGTTCTGGCCGGTTTCGTCCCTCCCGAGGAAGCAGAAACGATGGCCAGGACAAATCCTGATGCACTCCGCCATCAGCAACGAGCATATCAGGAGGGACTGGCCCAGTTGCACGACCTGTATTCCGGCAGGGATGCGGAACTGGATGCCATCGTCGGCAAATATGAAATCTGGGCCTCCTGCCGCTCGGACATGGACGGTCCGTCCGACCTGATGCGGAGGCTCCGCCCGGGTGGTGTCCTGGAGTTCCGCATGGCGCCATACGATTCAAGTGCTGCGGAGGCCACGGCGTATCAGATGACACCGGACGAGGCGGATTCGTACAAGAGTGAATTGCGGCGGGAAGGGCCCGAGAATGGTTACGAGCGGAACGCCCCCTTCCTTTGGTTCCCGCTGCATGACCCGGGCGAAAAGCTAAGCGGGTTGATCACGGCCCAGCAGGGCGGCAGGAAATACGTGCTGTTGTCCAACGCCCCCCGAGACACGCTTCTTCGCCCGACGCCCGAGAAACTCTGGATGTTGGCCGCGGCCTATCCGACCGTTGACGATATGAGCAAACCCGCGGTCGGCTTTCGGTTCGATGCCAGCGGATCTGCCCTTTTTGGCAAGCTGACGGACGCCCATAAGAGAAAACCGGGTGCCCGACAGGGCGATATCATGGCTGTGCTGCTGGACGGCGAGGTGTACTCCGCCCCGAACATCGTGTCCAAGATCTCAGACAGCGGCATCATAACGGGCAGCTTCACCCGGCGCGAGGTACTCGACCTGGTACGCACATTCTGGGCCATGTCCCCATTGTCCGCAAGCATAAAACCGGAGCTGGTGTCTGCTCAGCTAGTGCCGGAATCGCCCGCGCCGGGCGGAGCGATGCGATGGATCGGGCTGATCGCCCTGGCTGTCGTGGCCGTCTTCGGCTGCGTGCTCAGCCTGGTCGCGGCTGTGAGGGGGCGCGCGGGCGGCTACCTTCTTCTGGGGCTAATATCCACCGCTGCGGCGGCCGCATTCTGGCTTGTGACATGCCAGACGCTTTTCACGGGACGAGCGCCCGCCACCGCAATCTGGATCAACATGGGCCTGGCCGGTTTGACACTCTTGGCAGGCGTGATTAGCCGAACCCGATTGGGTTACTGTTCAACCCAGGTACCGCCCATGATCTTGGATGCTCCTGGAGCGGATGTGTGACGACGACGAGATGGACGATTCTATGATCGTTGAACAAGTTGCACAGAGTTTTCGACGGAGTCGCGTAGAGGCTGCGGACGGGCAGCACAAACTGCACCCTGGGAACGCCAATCTCCCGATTGGCTCTTTCTTTTCTTCATGGCCAATCTTCCGATATGCGTCCTGAATATGCCGGAAGAGCCGATCGGGAGATCGGCGTTCCCAGACTGGCGACTGCCAAAAATGGTCATGGTTCAAATCGGGGTTGCGACTGGTTGCGTTCGGAGGAAGGCGTATCCGTTTATAGTGACGCCGTAAGGCGTTTCTTTTTATGCCTTTACGGACATACTACGAACGGTCCGGCAACATCCAAAGTGCAACCCGATTTTGACCACGCCAAAATTGGCAGGTTAAATTTTCACGCGTGAATGGGGCGATTCCGACGACAAAAAATTAACTGGTTGCTTTGCCGGCGCTTGCCGCGCGGACGTGTCGCGGCGGCCGGCCTGGCATGAGATTTGCAGTATATTCCAACTGTAGTTAGTGCGAGTCGCGCGGGCCTGATAGAGGCTCGCGGTTGTTGCCTTGCCCCGAACAGGCAGGCCCTGAGTTTCCTGAAGGGCCGAAGGGTTTGACATCCGAATATCGGACGCCGCAAACACCGATGCAGATTCCCCGCCAAAATCGCAAATATCTTCGAAAGAACGGTTCGTGAATTTGTAAATGGTTGCATACAAGACAGTTATAATTCTTGGCACGTTGAAAAGTCGGGCAGAACAGGCTCCAGTTGGGCAGAACGGGTTCCCGGTTGGGCAGCACAGGTTTCCGGTTGGGCAGAACGGGTTTACCGGCAGGCAGAGCGGGTTCCCAATCGGGCAGGGGGGCGGAAAGGTTCGGACAGAACAGTCTCGCCCAGGCTCCCAAAGAAAAGGTGGCGGCCTTTAGAATCGCCGCCACCGTCGTTCGAGAACGGATTGTCAGTTATTGCTCTTTTCCCATGCCCTTCATTTCTCGCATTCCGTTCCCGCTTTCTGGAGTTCATTGACGTCCCACAGCACCTTGCCGCTGGAGTCGCGAAGGGTCAACGTGTCATTACCCCTCTTGATCTGGGTGGCCATCAGGATCGTCCTGCCGTCATACTCGATCTGCGAACCGGTCACGCTGATCTTGTCGCCCGAGGCAAGGGTGAAGCTCTTGCTCTTGGCAAACCCACAGGGCCCCGCGTGAACCAACAGGACATCCTCTTTGTCGGTCTGCAGCCGGATGCGCAACCCAGGGGCCGAATTTTCCCCGAGGTGGAACGATCCGACGTTCTGGACCGTGCCTTCAATGGTCGTCACCTTCGAGGCGTCGAACTTCTTGTTGTAGTCGCTGTCAGCCTTCCATTCGTCGAACGACAGTTCCTTTGGCTCGGCCGCGACATGTCCCGGCAGGATGTTGTACGCCTGGAAGATCTTCTCCCGATACTGCTGATCGGAGAAATTCGGATACTCCTTCATCGTGAACGACAGGGAGTCGAGTTTGCCCCTGTCGGCGTTGAGCATGGCCATGTGCCGACCATGCTGAATCTCGATCGCTTCCCACGGAACGGGGGAGAACTTCTCGCCCACCCCCAGAACGCCGCCGTAGGACACCAGGGCGAACTTCGCCTTTCCATGTTCCTGCTCGATCAGCAGGCACTCGATATCGCCCAGGCTATCTTTCTGCTGGTTGCGAACGGACAGGCCGGTCAACGCGGAAACCCTCTGATACCTCATGATATGGTTTCCTGTCTCGGCCGCTGGGCTTGCGACGGAGGTCTTGAAGAGCGTTGTGTCGGCCTGGAGCGGCCAGTTCTTGTGGTCAAACCCCTGGGCGTTCCCCAGCGTGTCCTTGGATATGTCCAAGACTAAGTAATCGACCTTGCCCTCCCTGGTCTGCACAGTCAAGGCCGACCACGGAACGGCAAAATACTTTTCGTGAATTCCCATCGCGCCGCCGTGAGAAAGCACCGCGTACAGGACCATCCGCCGGTTCCCTGTGAGCACGATGTCTTCAATCGTCCCCAGTTTCTCGCCGGAGGTGTTTTGAACTCTGGCATCGATGATCTTGCCGGACTGGAGGAACATGTCACCCGACGTCGGACGGACCGCCATGGATGGATCAGGATCGGCCGCGAGCACCGGCAACACCGCCAGGCCCGACATCGCCACAAGCGTCATCGCTACCCACCGATACGTATGCGACATAATTTTTCTCCCGGAGAGTCTGCCGCCGCCTGGCGGCGATGTACGCCATCGCCTTTGACCGCTGTCCGGCGGCGTGCATGACTATCCCCTCGGATTCACTATCTAATTATAGGTTGGAGGCAGGCGGGGCGCATTGAGTTGGCGAACGCCCATCGTTGCCGGCGATCAAAAAGATGGGTGGCGGCCATCCGGGACCGCCACCCAACCGATAGAAGCAGGGGCGAACGACTTTAACCCAAGCGGGTCGTTCGCCTTCCTCGGAGCAAAAACAGTCCCCCCGTTATCAATAGCGAAAGAGCAACCGGTTCCGCAAGGATCCTTGCCGCATTGTTTCGTATGTTTCTCCCAACCTTCTTCATATCTCATCCTATTCGCCAAAACGCTTTCTATAAGGGCGGGCAAAACTGAATTAGCTATTGGGTAAGACCCTACTGTTATTGGCCGAACTCCTATGATCGATTGGGGCGGCAAGGATCGTCACATCGTATGTTTCACTCGTGAGGATGTTGCCCCGACAGGCCGGAAGGATTCCTGGACTGCGTGGCGCCGCCCTAATTGTTCGATAGGCTCTCGCGCACGAATAAAGGGCGGGCCGGACGGTTCACTGCACCAGGGCCGGGTTGCTGGTTAGCTGGGGCTTGGTGCCGCCTGAAAAGTTGATGTTGACAGTCCCGTTTCCCGTGATCTTGACAGTATTCGCGATCAACTCCGCGCCAAAGGTGCCTCCATTTCCGGTGAGCGTCACCTGGGCATCGGGCAGATAAATGGCCCCGTTGAGCTGAAGGCTCGCATTGCCGCTGAACGCGTCGCTCGCCGTATCGGCGCGGTCCTGGAACACGCTGATTCCGGCATACTGGGGGGAGGCGGCCGCCGTGGGAGGAGTCAGGACCACGGCGCCGTTGCCGGTCAGACTGATGCCCGCGCTTCCCGAAAGATAAAGCATGACGCCGTTGGCCGTCATCGTGCCGTTGCCCGTCACCGAAAGTCCGCTGCCGCCGATGTTGTAGATCCCGGCGTTCATGGTGAGTTTACCGTTGCCGCTGACCGAGATGCCGTTGGGGTAATAGCCCGGCGAAATGGTCTTCGACTGATTTCCCGAGAGGGAAACCGAGCCCTGATTATTGGTGACCGTTGGCGCCGTCATACTGGCCAGAGGGTCGGCCATGGAGGCGACCCCTGTGTGAAGCGGGCTGGCGGTCCCGCCGTTGCCGGAGAAATTGTATCCTCCGACAATATTCACATTGTTGGCCGTTATGGACCCGTTTCCAGTCATGGTGACCGCCTTGGAATTATTGGAATCCACCTGGAGATCGCCGCCTTGGACCACTACTTTGGCATTTCCCGTCATGCTCAGCGCGCCAGAGGCATTGGGGCTGAGCACAAGCAGTCCCGCGGTGCCGCTGCCATTCTGCACCATCGCGATCGCCTGAGCGGCCGCCCCGGCCGTGGTCACGCCAAAGGCCGGGCCGAAGAGCAGGGACACCGGCCCCCCGGGCGAACCGCTGGTCCGGCGCGCGATCACCTTCACGGCATTGGGCGATAAGGATGTTACTGTGAACGTCAAAGTGCTTGTGTTGAATTGTCCGATGAGGACATCCACGCCGGCCACAACGGCTACCGGCGACTGGGCCGCCTTGTTCAGCGAGGCGATGTTCACGGCCGTGTTATTCACCACGGT